>JADMIG010000063.1 GCA_015478725.1 Chloroflexota bacterium
ACCGAGGGTGATCGAAAACCCCGGAATGGGTGATCGGATTCAGCGGAATACGCAGTCGAGCGTGAGCACGGCCATCGACGGGCGCCCCGCGCCATCAGGACCGCGGACACGTCCACCCGCCATCGTCCGGCGCGGCAGGGGCCGAATCTGGCGGGCTCACCGTTGCACCTTGTCTTTCGCGTCCTCGACGATGGTGACCCCCGGAGTGGCCGTCCCAGAAGGGGACCTCCGATCCGGTCCCTGATCCGTGCGGGGGACGGAACCCGCTCGAACCGCTCCGAAAACAGGTCCTTGTGGTTGGAGCAAGAGGGCGTGAGGCCGAAGTAACACGCGAGCCCTGTGCCCAGCACCTCGCCGTCACCTGAACAACGAAGGCCACGTGCCTTCGGAACCCTGTGTGGGCAGCGGCCAGAGTCGTCGCAGGGTCTCGAGGACAGAGGACGCGACTTCGCGAGAGGGGACCGACCATCCCGCGGTTCAGCGATCGTCGGTGCTCGCCACTCCTCCTGATGTGGGACCTGCGCGCAAGAGGGTGCCGCCAGGAAGGCAACGTCTATCCTGTGCGAATCAGAGGGGCACCGTCTACAGGAGCGCGCCGGTGGCCACACGTACGATTGGTGCGTACATCGCCACAAACGATCCGATCCCGGGCCGCCGCAGGCAGCTCACCGAGGATGACATTCGGGCGCTTGCCGAGCACACGCGGGTGGGGCCAGTCGAGCTCCACGTTTCGCATGACGAGCACGTGACAATCAACGCGCGCTGCACCAAGGCCGAGCTGAGGCGCACCGGTTCTGGCTCGCTCGGCCTGTGGGTCGAGCACGACGTCGACGAACGGGATCTTGCGAGGTTTGGCGACCACTTTGGCTACTCCGTCGGGTGGGCGACGGAGGCTGTTCCGCTCGACCCATCGAGCCGTCTGCCGGAGCTTCAACTGATCGTTGATTCGGAGAACTTCGCGGATGAAGAGTTCGACGGGGCAGTCGCTGACCGAGTGCGCATGGCGGCACGATCGCGGTCGAGTCCGCGGGTCACGACCGTGGCACGACCGTGGACGTCACCCTTCCCGCGCTCGACGACGAACCCGGCGAGGGAGAGGTCTAGGACCTGCGAACCGGTTGGGGAGAGCACGAAGAAACGAGACGCCCCCTGACGGGAGCGTCTCGTTCGTGCCGTTGCGAATCGATCAGGCGGACGGGCTGGCCGCCGGGCTGACTTCGGGACTCAGCTCAGGACTGGTCCCCGGGCTCGTCACCGTGGACGGGACCGGGTTCAGCGTCGGCACGTCGCTCCCGCCGGGGTTCGTGTTGCACGCACCCACGAACAGAGCGGCCGCGAGGATGAGCAAGGCGAGCAATGGCTTCATGGAGCGTCCTCCTTGGGGATGCCCCGACACCCTAGCACGGATCCACCCGTGCAGGGCTCGGCGCGGGTCCGGCAGTCAGGCCCCGTCAGGCGCCCTGAGCACGGCCAGGAGCGCGGCCCCATCGGGCCGGCCCAGGCCGGTACATGCGTCCCAGCCGGTTCCGGCGGCGTAGGCTCCATTGCCGCCGATCGTGATGTCGCGGAAGACGCGTGCCGGAGCCGCGTACAGCAGCGGGTTCAGGAAACCCACGGGCGTCTCCAGTTGCTGGTTGAGCTGCGCGACGAGGGCGGCCAGGAGCGGCGCGACCGCACTGGTCCCGCCGATGACCATCGGCTGCCCGTCCACGCGCACCGCGTACCCGCTGGCGGGACTGGCGTCCCCGGCGAGATCGGGCACGCCCCGGCCGACCCGCCCGCCCGGGTTGGCCGACCTGGGCACGCCGGCGCCCGCCTGATACGCGGGAGGATCGAAGACGTCGCTGACTCCTCCCCCCGTCGCCCCACCCTCGGGCCCGTCGTTCCAGACCCGCTCGTCGCTGATCGCGGACGGCGAGGCGAACAGACGGGTGCCGCCGCAGCCGACGGCATGCGGACTGGACGCCGGGAAGTCGGCGTGGGCGAGGCCGTCCGCGACCGCGTCGTCCGACCCGTCGTCGCCGGACGCGCAGAGGACTGTGACCCCCACCAGCGCCGCGTCCTGGAACGCCTGGTCCAGCGCCTGCATCGCCTGGGCGGTCCAGTGGACCTCCGCCCCGCCCCAGCTGATGGAGATGACCGACGGCGTGTTGACGGTGTCGTGGACCGCCGCGGTCACGGCATCGAGGAAGCCGCGGTCCGTGTTGGGGGCGAAGTAGACAGCGATACGGGCGCCCGGGGCCACCGATCCGGCCACCTCGATGTCCAGCATGACCTCGCCGTCGGCGCTGTTCGGCGTGGTGGGGTGGCTCGTCGCGCCGTCGACGGAGACGGCGACGATCGTCGGCGCGGGGATGCCCAGCTGCGCGAAGTACGCCTGCAGGTCGCCCCGCCGCAGTCCTCCGCTGAGCTCGATGAGCGCGATGCACTGGCCCTTCCCGGTGGCGGTGGGTTCAAAGTCGTAGAGCCGCGCGACCTGCGGTGGCGTGAACGATGTCGCGCTGGTCGCGGGCGTCGCGGGCGACCGCCGCGCACCGAAGGGGGTGGCGACCGGATCGAGTTCGGTGGGTAGCACGCGGAAGTGCGGCCGGGCCTGCGGCCGGTCGTCCAGTCCGAACACGCCCTCGACGATGACGCCGAGCTCGGCCGGGACGCTCACCGGACCGGTCCGCCCGCGATACGTCCCCTCGGCGTACTGGTACCGCTGAAGCGTCACCCCGAACGCCGCGCTGACCTTCTGGGCGGGACCGGCCAGGACGACCTTCCGCTGGGCTGCATCGGCCTCGATGACCTCCAGCCCCTGCGCCGCGGCGAACGAGCGGACCGCGGCGATGTCGGCAGGGTCCGCGCCCCGAGTGGCGCGCAGCTCGTCGCGCGTGAGGTAGCGGCGCGCTCCGAGGCTCTGGGCCGCTAGGGCGGTCGCCGCCGCAGTGGCGGCCCAGGAGCGCGACCGGACCCGCACCGTAACCTCGACCCGCTCGTCAGAGTGGACCGCGCCGATGAGCTGCGCTCCCGGCATCTCCGTGCGGCCGCTGCCGGGGACCTGCACCCTGGTCTTCCTCGATGCCACGGCGGTTACCCTCTTTTAGATGGAAGACCATCGGTCGGCCTCTTGCCCCAAGCCTATCAGCGATATGTCTCAGCGCCACCATCTGGGCATGGTCACCGGGCACGTGGCTCGCCGCGGGTCATGGCTCGGAGCGGTCTTCGCGCGGCAGCAGATAGAGGGCCATCACGAGCGGGGTGCGCGCGAGCACGCTGTGCCTGGTGTCGGCGGGCATCCGGAGCCACGCGCCCGGGACCGCGGCGTAGGCATCGTCTCCGGCGATGAGGTCGCCCTCACCGGACAGGATGTGGATGATCGCCGGGCGGGCCGAGGTGTGAACCGTACTGAGAATGTCCGAGTCATTCTCTCCCCCGGTTGGATCATCAGTGAGGAACAAGTTCTCATTGGTTTCGCGATCTCGCGCGGTCAGCGTAAGGGCTCGGCATCCCACGCACGTCAGCCCCTTCGGAGAGAGGCTCTTAAGTACGGCACTCCAAACGCCGTACCCTCCCGCGTGGCACCCATGCGAGAAGCGGCCTAGTTACTTGCTCTAGCGAGGGGGATGCTTAGAGCGAGTAACGGCACCGATCGCGGTCACGGGCGCCGGGCCACTCGTGGTCTACCGGTGTTGCCCGCCGTGGTTGCCCCAGGACGGCCGACAGGCTGTCGCGGCGAGGATATAGAACGGGCGTGCTAATGGCGAGGGGGTTATCCACGCAGTGAGGGGCGATGCCGAAGCTCACGGCGAGGGGCCAGATTCGCTGGTCGCTCGTTCTCGGCATCGCCCTCGCAGTTCCCATCGCCATCTTCGCCGCCGCGATCTGGTGGGCGGAATACGGCGCGCTCTCGGCCCACCGCTCGATCGGCCTGGACTATCGCGTGTTCGTGTCCTATGGACAACGGCTGCTCGATACGAGGTCGCTCTACCTGCCGGCCCAGCTCACCGGCCACTACGAATGGGCATCGCTGCCGGCCGATCCGCTTCTGGCGCCATCCATCCCATCCGCCCTGCCATGCGTCTATCCGCCGCTCGTGGCGCTGCTCGTGCGGGGCGATCCGTGCAGCGGCGGATCCGGGGCCCCGCGACGCCCGACGTCTGGTTCGAGGTCGGGTAGCCCGCGAGCGGAGCCCACGCCGGTCCCCGTGGGTGCGCGACGGTCGCGACTGCGTCGACGGCGCTCCCTCTCTGTGGCCCGGCTGCCGGCCTACTCCAAGTAGGCCCGCAGCTTGCGGCTGCGCGACGGGTGGCGGAGCTTGCGGAGCGCCTTCGCCTCGATCTGGCGGATGCGTTCGCGGGTCA
>JADMIG010000065.1 GCA_015478725.1 Chloroflexota bacterium
CATTATTCGGAATAGACCTTACTTCCCATTTGAACCCTTCAAAGAAACTGATCTGATATTTCTTGTTCTTCTCCTCATCCTTCATCTCAGTCAAGTGTTGTACTTACTCCATTCCAAGCAAAGGGTTCAAGACAGTTAATGGAATCCCTCGGTTTTTTGTTCCCTTGGCGCGTCTGCGTAACGTCGTTGGCTGCGCGAGATGTCGGGTTCGCTCGATTGCTTCCTCCAGCTTCGTGTAATCTTCCTGCCCGGCAGCCAACTCCTCCTCAGTGAGTTCTACTACCTCCATGAAGCGTTTGACCGCTCTACTCGCCTCAATGAGCTGCGCTTGATCTTTGGGGACAAAGAAAGGACATTTGATGCAGGCCATCCGATAGAGGCAGGAAGACCAGTCTGGATTTCCGCACAGGCCATGATCGCCGAGTACATAGTAAATGTTCACGATCCCATGAGCATCAGCCTTTGTATCAACCAGGGCTTCTATCAGTCGGCTGTTCCGTTCTGCTTTGAAGTAAGCCGCTGCTAATTTCGTTGGTTTGACCCGGGTGTAATGCTGCGTCGTTCCAGGATCTTTGTGCCCTAACCACTGCATCAACTCAAACAGGGAGAGCCCTTCTGGTGCGTTGTAGAGTAATGTCGCTAGGGTGGCGCGTGCTCGATGACTGGTGATCGCTCCCCGCTCATCTGCTCGTGGAATGCCAGCACGCTCGCAAAGCAACGGGATCAGCCTCTGGTTCAGGTAGTCCCGGCCAAGGGATCTGCCACGATGAGCGAAGAGATATTCCGTTTTTGTTCCCGTTTTTCGATCCCCGTGCCCCGGCTGACCAGACGCACGAACTCGCTCCCATTCATTGATCCGCTGTCCCATCAGGGGATTGACAGGCTTTTGAAAGGTCGTGCTTGTTTTGTTTGTGGGAACAGTGAGAAAGCAGATGGCCTCTTTAGGGAGAATTTCCCCTGTTTCAAGAATTTTCACATCTTCTCGTTGCCATCGAATACAACCGAGACGAAGGCGGATGACCTCATCAGAGCGAAGTCCTGAGTACACCCAAACAGCGGCCACGGCCCGCACCAATGCGAATGGGTAGTGAAGAGCACCGTGTTTTGTTCGTGGCAGTTCTGCTTCGGTCAGATTCAGCGCTGCATGAACCAATTTTGCCCACAGCAGAGGATCGAGATCCCGAGGATTGGGTCCTACCTGATTGCGTATCGAGCGAGGAGTCCCAAAGGCCCGCACCGGATCAAAGCGGCGTGGAACATTATGTGGTGCCTCCTGCATATCTCGAAAGAAGGCACGCATGACTGCTAACTGGAGATCTTTCGTGGTCGCAGTCAGAGGAGTGCCTATCTTTCTTTTGAGTTTGGCACAATACTCTGGGATGCCAAAATCACCCACATTCATCTGACCTACGGCGGCCACATATTCCGCCGCCAGCAGGCTTGTCCACTGGTGAGGGCTGGTCACCTCTGGATGCATCTGTTTCAGCCAGCGACCGGTTTGGAACAATTTGCCAACGTATCTCCACCTGATCTTTGGAGTTAAACCGGAGAAGCGATACCAACGAAGGCACCACTGGACCCACTCAGGGTCAACTCCATCGGCGTTCCTTTCTTCAGGCAAGAGCTTTCGCCTCTCCTGTGCCGGGAGCAAAGGAGCATCAATGATTCCCATGTGTGCGAGCGCTTTGGAGATACGAACCAGAACAGCTTGCTTCGATTGTGGGGTTAATTGCATGTGCAAAGCGTCCAGGAGTGCTGGAGTCATCTGTTCCAGGCGTGCGCTGCGATTGATCAGGAAGACTTCCACCAGCGTAGTTCGTAAAAGCATGCGAGCTCCTTTCGCCTCAGCCAGGTAGCCCCATGTCAAGAGTGCCTCAGTCACCCGTGTCAGAGTTGCTTCGAGCACTTCTTCTCCGAAGAGGAGGCGTGCGAAGGCAAGTGGGGAGATTTCTTTGAGAAAGGGCAACCAGAAATCGCTTCGAGGTCCGATGAAGTAGGCAAACGTCAGGAGTTGATAGCATGGTTGCCGATTCGCATTAGCACTCGTGTGGCCACGAGGATAGCGAAGGATCACGTCTGTGAGGAGAGCAACCCATTGCTGGCCCGACCAGGTCCAGTAAACGCTTCCGTACTCGTACATGGCTCGGCATACGATGGCAATGGCAACTCGACCAGATCGCCTGAGAATCCCCAGAGCATCCAGAAGCTCATACAGAGGCTGGAGAAGACGTAAAAGCCGGAACTCCAGATCCTTGGGAACGGGCAATCGCTCCCAGTCTCCCCAAAAGGTAAGCAGTTGGTGGAGTCCCTCTTGTTCAAAAGAGGTGAGTAGAGGAGAGCAATCATGGGCTGTCATATCCATTGACCACAGTCTTTGTTCCTGGACGCACTCTTGCAGCCGTGGCCGACTCATCAGCCTTCCTCCTTTTGGAGACGCTCCAAGCGTTTGTCCAAATCCTGCATACAGACCCGGACCCGTTCCGCCGTTTCCCGTCCACTGAGCTTGATGTAGAGCTTCGTGGTTTCCAAATTCCGGTGACCAGCATATTGTGCGATAGCGTGGAGCTCCATGCCGCTACGGGCTAAGTCTGTCAACCGAAGGTGGCGGGGGGTATGGGTTGTAAAACGATGATGGAGTCCAGCGCGCTTCGCTAGGCGTGTGACCACCTTGTCCCAACTCGCCGCTGTCATGGCTTGCGTTCGGTTTCGGTCTGACTGTGAACGGAAGAGCACGCCCCCAGAGATCTCTTCGTCAGCACGTTCCTCCAGGTAGAACTGCAACAAGCTTCGTGCGACGTCTCCGTACATGACCACCCGACCACGGCCATTCTTGGCAATCTCTGGACGAATTGTGAGTTGTTGATGAGGAAAGGAGAGATCACGGACCTGCAAAGCAACCAGTTCACTTCGACGTAAGGCTCCATCGTAAGCCAAAAGCAGCATGAGCCTGTTACGCAACGGTTCCTGGAGCGCGGCGTCAAGAAGACAGTCCCACTCATCGCTGCCAGGTATCCAGGGAAGTCGTTCGTAGTGCCGCAATATGCCCCGTTCACGCTTGCCTGCAAAAGCGCGACCGGGTGTGAACTTGCCTTTACCAACAGGGTTACGCTGATCCACGCGAATACGCTCGTCAATGAGGTAATCGTAGAGCAACCGGACGACCGTCAAGTACTGCATCATGGTCGCATTGGAGAGACCGACTCCTGAATGCAGATACTGGATATTGTCGCCTTTCGGATTGGCTCGATGAGTCATCTCGTCAATGTAGGCGACAATATCCGCTTTCGTTGCTTCGATGAACAGGCACCCAGTTCGCTCACAGAAAGCCAGGTATTCGTTAGCACCACGCCCATAGGCATGAACCGTATTTTGAGCCAAGCCGAGCATGTTTTGTGTGTCTAGCCACTGATGTGCGTGGAGATTTTCAGCAACAAGGGGATAGCGTTCCCAACGGATTGTTTGCATGGACATGTACCTCTTCACTTCTACTTTTCCACCTGGTAAGCACTGTCAATCAGAGAAATGGTCACTCTCTGTGAGTGCTCTTTTGTGTAGAACGGGAGAGGTGTATTCCGAATAACATACA
>JADMIG010000066.1 GCA_015478725.1 Chloroflexota bacterium
TGGCCGGATAACAATGTGTCTGCAGCACTGCATGGAGCACTGCTTGCATGCCTGTTGTCTTACCAAAATCGACTGATGAAGGTCTCCGCTCATCCCGCAGGGCCCACAGAATACAGCATAAAAAGAGAGGCCAACTACAACAACTGGAGAGATGCTAGGCGAAGCCTTGCAGAGGCTGCAATGGCTAGGCAAGCGCCCTTGCATCCCCCACAGCTGTGCAGCGTTGGTGGATGTGGGAATGAAGGGATCGTCAAGTGCTCGACGTGCTCAATGGCCGGGGCTGTTGTATGCGCTGAGTGTGATCAGAAGCTCCATACCACGGCCCACTGCCACAATCGCCAGCACTGGCTGGATGGCTTCTGCCAGAATCTGGCCCCACACAGGTTCTTGGTCCCGCTCGAGGGTCCCAGAGTTTTGGCTGCAGATGGGCCTTCTTCTCCTGCAGATCAGTTGCCACCGGGTCCACTTGGCTATGCTGTGCAAGGTGCCGATCACGTCCCTCCTGTCATGTTGGTTGATAGCATGTACATCGGGGTTTGTGCTGATATAGTGTGGCTGCATTGCAGACATGTGCCTCCTTGTGGATGACAGCGCTCCTTCCAAGCCATGCTGCTGCTCTGAGGGCGCGCAGTGGGGCGAGGCGCTGCTTGGGAAACGAATTACTTGCATCACTCCCCTGGGTGAGTACTTGTCTGGTGGTGGCCAAATGGTTCAGCCCACCACCTTGAAAGTATCGCTACATCAGAGCTCTGCATCATGCAAGAGGGCAATCATGCACTGATGGGCACTGAATGCAGGGCGCGTGGATGGCTTTGCCATGGCACAGTTCAAATGCCTGGCTTGTGGCGGCTTGAGATGCCAGGATAGGCATGACATGCAGAACGCGGGACTGTGGCCCTGCACGCCCAGTGCCAAGCGTGTGCAGACGTTCATCCACGAGGATGTGCTGAAGGAGTGGAGGCGCACACAGAGCACTGCCTTTGGCACGTCTTTGAGCGCCTTTGTGAGCAAACTGGACTTACGGAGCACACTGATGGGTGTGGTGAGCAGCACAGATCTGGCATAGCACTCTTGTGATCATAATTGTCAAGCTGACTGCTCTTCTGCCACCTGGGGTCGCAGATGTAGCGGTTGACATGCACTGATCATGCAGGAGGGGCGAATTCGTGAGGAGCACGTGGCAGATGCCTACAGGGAATGGCGTTGCAATGAGTGGGAGATGGATAAGGCTGGGCTTCTATCCAGCAATGAGTGCCCATGCTGCAGTGGAGAGCAGCACTCTTTCCATTCTGATGGGAATATGAAGCTTTACATCTACGACAGGGATCGTGAGGCCTTTCGTTCACCCTACTATGACGACATCTTCATCAGGGATGAGTGAGTCAGCTTGCCGCCCGATGTCTGCTCTTGTGTCCAGTCAGCTATTACTTAATATGCCTTTGTGCCTGGGAGTGGTGATGGGATGCTGGAGTCTGAGCATGCATGCCTGTACCAAAGCTTGAAAGCTGCAGGCTCATACGTTCTAAAAGCTGCAGCATGCATTTGCAGTGTTGCAATGCGGCACATGGAGGCATTGGATCTGTCTTTGAGCAGCCAGCGAGCACAGGATGAGGACAGGCATTGTGGAAGGGGGTACTGGAAAGCAGCGAGGGACCGCCCTAGCAAGTACAAGGACCTCTTCTACACTGGCAGGGTTGTGGGTGGATGTCGGCATCTTATCATCCAACGCGGGGTGAACATCATTCAGTCTGGCGAACGCTATGGGTATCATCATCTGCTTCACAGTTCCTTCACATTCCCAAAGGTGGGCCCTGAAGAATTTTTATTGCTGGCTGGTATAGAAAGCATTGGTGCTTCAGCTATTGCCATGCATAAGCTGGATGTGTGTCAATCATACAGGGCGTCAAGCACATCTTCCAGGATATCATGTGCAAGTGGTGGCCTTGGAACCTGAAGGCAAACGCAGCCCTGAGAGCGTCATCAGATGTGTCCAATCCGGCCGCCAGAATTGTTCCTGATGCAGCAGTGGAGGGCGCGGCTGTGCCGCTGGTGTCAGCCGCTCATGGCAAGCTGCACTCTTGGCATTGCCAGGTAGGACAGTCTTGCACCAGTGGAACTTGCAAACTAATGACTGGTAATCTTGAATAAGGATAGCTGATTGCTGTGTATCCTGGTGCACCATTTCTTTTGCATGTCTAGGTGTTGCACTCTCCATTGTGGAGGAAGGGAGCTGGGTTGGGTGCGGGGGAGGACATGGAGCTCTGCTTCTCAACCATTTCCAGGCTGAGCAGTACGACAAAAAACATGGGCCCCACAATTGAGTATCGCATGCATGCCTGGCTTTGCATGCTGGCATGGTGACTCTGCACTGCATGCCCAATGAGCTGTTGCATGCATGCATAACTTCAGCATTTGCCAAAGACAGGTTTTCTTTATCCAGGGAGCACCGACACTATCTCTGAGGTGGTGTTTGACTTGAACCTGGGACGCATCCTGAGGCAAGCAGCAGAGCTCGCTCGCAGGTCTGTTGCCAACCTCTCGCATTTCTTTGAAGATGTGCTTGTTCGTGATCTTCTCAAGGGTGCTGAGAAGGGTAGATATGGTGTGCAGGCATACCACCACAATCAAGAAGACTGTCACATCTGCGGCAGCATTCTCTGAGCTCTGCGAGGAGGTGCTGTCTAAAGGGCCAGCGTATGTCAGCCAGGCAGAGATGGAGACGCTCTTGAGTGAGGTCATCAATGTGGCGAGAGGTGCATCTCCAAATATCTGCTGTTTGCATGTCGCCTTGCAGCTGGAAAATTCTTCTGGCGGGTCATCATGACTTCCTAAGGCGGTTTCATAGTTGCCACTGCCACTCCTGCAATTTGATTTTGACCTAATCAGTTTTAACTCACCCATGGCACCACTCATCACTGACGGCTTTATCACTCTGCAGAGCATGAGGCGCGGGAGCCTACGGAGCTTGGCCTGCGCACAGAGTACTTCAAGGCCTGCAAGCAGCTTGAGGAGGCAATGCTGCTCGATCTCATGCTCAAGGGGTCTGAGAGCGTTGACACTGTGCTAGCTGGACAGGACTTTGCCGACCTGCGAAGACAAGCTGCTAGCCTCACCAGCAACCTCCCCAAATATGCCCGCAGGTGCGCGGCTCCCACATTGCAGCTTCCTGCTGGTATTGAGATAGTCCTAACCTCAAAAGACATGCACACATGCTCACATGCTCATGTGTCTAATGGAGCCTCTTTGATGCCTAATCAATGTCTGAGACGTCTAGGCATTGCTGACGTGTCTCAGACGTCTAAAGCGTCAGAATATACGTCCAC
>JADMIG010000068.1 GCA_015478725.1 Chloroflexota bacterium
CGGCGAGCCCGCCAGGGAACGGCAAGCCGACGGCGAGCCCGCCCGGGAACGGCAAGCCGCCCGCGAGCCCGCCCGGGAACGGCAAGCCGCCCGCGAGCCCACCCGCCAACGGCAAGCCGACGGCGAGCCCGCCAGGGAACGGCAAGCCGACGGCGAGCCCGCCCGGGAACGGCAACGCCGCCGCCAACGGACACGCCAAGGCGCACTGAACCGAGGCACGGCCCTCATAACGGGAGGGCACGTCGTTCGTTAGCAGCAACGTGGCCCTTATCCATCGGTCTGACTCACGATCCTCGGCACGTCTCGCCTTCGAACGCGGGGCCGGGCAGTCGGTCGTCGAGTTCGCGGTCCTGCTGCCGTTGTTCATGCTCCTGCTCCTCGTCACGGTGGACTTCGGGCGTCTCTTCTTCTCCTACATCCAGATAACCAACGCCGCACGCGAAGGCGCCGCCTATGCGGCAGTCGATCCCACGAATCTCGCCGCTATCACGACCCGCGCCACCGCCGAGGCCAACTCCCAGGCCCAGGGCGGTGAGCATCCGATCGCGGTGACGACCGCGTGCGTCGACACGACCGGAGCGACGATCCCGTGCAGCGGCGCCCCCGGCGGGGGCGGCCCGGGCTACACGGTGACCGTGACCGCGAGCGAGGTGTTCAGCTTCCTCACGCCGTGGATGAATGGGCTCCTCGGCAACAACTTCACGATGTCCACCTCGGCATCCGCAGTGGCCCTCGGCCTCGCGCCGAACAGCTCGGCCACGCAGCCGCCCGGCTGTGCGGCCCCATCGAGCGCGGTCATGTCCGTGGCCGGCTCCGGCCTGACGATCGACGTCGACGGCTCGGCGTCCCAGCCCTCGAGCGGCCTGTGCCACATCTCGGGCTACAACTGGTCCTTCGGCGACGGCACGACGGACGTGAGCTACGCCACGGGAACGGTCCACACGTACGCGTTTCCAGGCGTCTATGTGGTGACCCTGACCGTGACCAACCAGGGCGGAACGGCGACGACCACTTCGACCGTGACGGTCCCCCTGTCGACCACCTGCCTTGCTCCGCACGCGGCATTCTCGATCGCGCCGCCGACCGGGAGCGCCGGCTCGAGCGGGACGATCTTCGGCTTCGACGCCTCGGCAAGCACGAACATGGGAGTCGAGGCTTGCCATCCCCACTACACTTGGGACTTCGGCGACGGCGCCACGGGACCCGACGCCCCGACCACGACGCACCAGTACGTGCACTCCGCGCCGGGGACGACGGTTCGCGTCCGGCTGACCGTCTCGAACGACGCCGGGAGCGGCCAATCCACACAGACGATCACGCTCCAGTGACGATCGCCGTGCGCCATCGATCAGCCTCCGACGCTCACCGGAGGGCCGGCCGGTCCGGACAGGGTCTCGTCGAGTTCGCCCTCGTGGTGCCCGTGTTTCTCCTGATGGTCTTCGGGATCATCGACGGCGGTCGGTTCGTCTACATGAGCAGTGTCCTGTCGCAGGCCGCCCGCGAGGGGGCGCGAACAGGATCGGTCGAGGCGAGCTGGCTTGGCAAGGTCGACCCGAGCTGCGGGCAGCCCGGCGGTCCCACCTGCCCGGCCACGGCCGCGACGCTCAAGGCGGATGTTCTTTCCGCCGCGGATCGGATGGTCACGCCCTTCGCGAACATCGTGAGCTCGCAGATGTACATCAGCTGCGATCCACCGAGCACGGTGCCCAGCGGCGCCTGGACCAGCGGCACCGCGTGCACCGCCGGGACGGGTGGGACCGGCGTCACCGGCAATGTCATCTCGGTGCGCGTCGCCCTCACCTACCAGCCGCTCACCCCGATCGTCGGACAGGTCATCGGACCGACGACCATCTACGGGTCGGCCTCGATGGTCATCAACTAGGAGTCGAACATGCTTCGTCGAGGCGTCAGGTCACGTTCCAGCGGCCAGATCCTTGCGCTCTTCGCCCTCTCGGCCACGGCGATCATCCTCGCCCTCGGCCTCGTCATCGATGGCGGTTACGCACTGACCCAGCGGCGCGCCTCCCAGAACGCGTCCGACTTCGCGGCGCTCGCGGGTGCACGCGTGATCGCCGAGTGGATCGGCGGTGACACGGCCAACGGCACGGACGCCAACGTCAGGCTGGCCATCACGAACACGCTCAACATCAACGGCGCGGCCCCGATCACCTTCGGGACAGCGGGCGGGCCCGTGTACGTGGACAGCAACGGGACGATCGTCCCAAGTGCCGGAGCGGCCGCGAGCTACGTCGGCAACGGGACCATCCCGGTCGGAGCCGTCGGCGTGACGGTGACCTCGGGCCGGACGTGGACGCCATTCTTCCTCGGGATCGCCGGGATCAGGAACTGGTCGGCCGCGGCTGATGCGACGGCCAGGGGAGGCTGGTCCACCGCGCCGCCGAGCGGGGCCATCTTTCCGGCCGGGATCGCGTCGAGCTTCTTCTCGACCCATCCGTACTGCTCGGGCCCCATCAACACCACGACACCCTCCGATCCCTGCTACGCGCAGCGGCTGACGCCAGGCAATCTCAATGTCCCCGGCGGCTTCGGGTGGCTCAAGTTCGGAGCCACCGGCAAGTGCAGCGGCTTCGGGCTGGGGATGGATCCCAACAACGGGTGTCAGGAATCAGCGACGTTCCTCCAGAGCGAGATCGGCCCGCCGATGAACAGTTACGGCTGCTGCACGAGCGTCGGACTGTCCGGGAGTGCCGACAAGATCGGGAGCCTGCCCGGCAACAAGGCAAGCGCTGACTGCTCGAACTACATCCAAAACAACGTTGTCGTGACCGTCCCGGTCTGGGACACGGCGGGCGGCACGGGCGCCAACGCCTGGTACCACATCATCGGGTTCGCAGGCTTCCAGCTGACGGACTGTTTCGGAGGCAAGGACATCACCGGCGTCTGGCGTCGGCTCATGACGGTCGGGCCGGTCACGGACACCCCCGGACCGGGCGGCTTCCAGCTCGGCGTGCAGCTGATCCGCTAGCGCGAAGGTCGGCCTACTGCCCCGAGCCTGAGCCGCCGCTCTGGCCAGACGGGGTCGGGCTGGGCGGCGCCGACGTTGAGCCGGAGCCGCCGTTCTGGTCGGCTGGAGCGGGCGTCGGAGCCGAGGTCGCGGGCGCC
>JADMIG010000069.1 GCA_015478725.1 Chloroflexota bacterium
CGTTGCAGCACCAGAACGCGGGCCATCCAGCGGGCCACGAGGTGCGTATCTCAGTCACTCGCCGCCACATACGAGCCATGTCAAAGCCCCTCGGATCATCCTTGCGGCCCGGAGGCACACAGACGTCAAGATGTCGCGCGACCATCACATCACTAATCTTGTAGAGCGCACACTGGTATGCAACCGATTGCGCCACGCTCTCATACTGCGCGTCTGTAAACGCTTCCACGCCGTCCCCCCGGTTGCATAGCTCGTAGCCGATCATCCAGTCGTTGCAGTTGGCGCGCCCCCGCCACGTGCTGACCCCCGCGTGCCAGGCCCTATTTGCGTCCGACACTATCTGCACAATCGTGCCGTCCCGCCTTATCAGCTTATGGATGCTCACGGGGTTCGCATGATACTGAGACAGCCACTCCTGGTCCCCCGCCTCATTTGAGCTGCCCGTGTGATGCAGCAATATGCCTGCTATTGAGGCCCCGCCGCTCGGCCTGCTGTCATACACACTCGTATCCGTCTGAGCCGTTATGTCAATCACTTTTATAGCTGTTACACTCATATCCATTAACCCCCCACTACCTGCTTTGTCTCTACAGGCCGCTGCGTTTTGAGCCGTCCCTTGATCCTCGTTTGCACCAGATCATCCTCAAGCCCAATTGCCCGGTACAAATCGTTCACATGGCTCAAAAGGCCCTCTATATAAGCCTCCAACTGCTCAATCTTGCGGTCCTGAGCCGTGCCCTGTTGCTCCAGCACATTGATCCGCCCCATCATGCTCACCATGCTGCGCTCATAGCTCGCAATCCTGATGTCAATGCTCTGGAAGGCCGCCGTATTAGCCTCCGCTTTGTCCCGATTGCGCCGCGTGCGGGGCACAACCCACATCGCCAGCCATGACAACCCGCCCCCACTAACCAGCGCCAGGAGGATTTGTATGATAGTTCCTATGTCCATTGACACTCCTTGTCGCCCTGTTACTCTCTCCCTACCTACCCAATACACCGTCCGAGTACCACACCACAGTCGGCTCGCCCTGGCTAGCAGGCCATGTCACCTCGAAGAACCGCTCGCCCGCCCGATAGTGCTGAATGACATCCACAGGAGCTTTCGGGTCCCTGTACACCGTGTAAGTCGGCGCGGGAGCGTCCGCCGCCCAATCCACAGAGACCACCACACTGCCCGCCGTTGACCTGATAGCCATTGGAGTGCCCGCTGTTTGTGGAGCCTCCGAAGCCCATGCCCTGCTCACAATCAATGCGATTGCCGCCGCGAATAGAACCGATAGTAAAAACCTGATTGCCCGCCCTCTGTTTGTTGCCATGTCAATACCCTCCTGTTTGTTATGTAAACTAATGTTTCCACACGTCGCAACGCCACGAGCGCAAGGTCAGCGTCTTGCTCGCAGTCGTAATGTTGCCCACTTTGATAGTCACTGTATTCGCCGCGCTCACATATGCCGACCACTGCACGCCCGTCGAAGGATCGCCGTCCGGTGTAGCCACTACCGAGTCGCCCACAGCCGCGCCCGTGACCGTAACCGTGAATGTGCTCTGAGAGTTGGCCGCTACAACGAGCGCGGTATTGCTGCCCGTTGCCGACAGGTGCTGCGTGATAGCCGCGCCACCGCCAATCTTGAAGCCGAGACTGCCCGCGCTGTTGACATAGCCATCTGTAACATCCAGGATGCCGCCCGCAGCGTCCCGTATCTCTACGCCGTGCGCGCCCGTCGTGCTAAGCGCGACAATAGATAGCGTACCGCCCCCCGACCAGTAGAGTTGCGCCCGCGCCACGCCCGCGTTGTCGTAAATCACAATAGGCGTTGTAGAGGATGTGACAGGAGCCAGGCGCGTCGGGTCAGTGATCACGTCCAGGTCCTTGTTGCCCACAGCCCGCCTGATATTGTTCCTGACAAGCGTCACGTGCTGCGTGCCGCCTAGACCGTGCACCATTGTGGCGGTCACTACCACGCTATCTACCCCCGAAGGCGCGGTGATAGTAGCCTCATGCACCACCCCATCCGGCGCTTGCGAGGTAAGCGTCGTAACAGCACTGCCCACAGCCACGCCCGCCAGATAATACTGAGCCACCTGCGAGAACGTGACGCCAGCGGTAACAAGGTCTGCCTCTACCTGAGCGATCAATACGTCGCCGGGCTTACACTCAAGCGGGTAGGATGATACAGGCAGCGACGTTACGCCTCCCCCTGCGAGCACAACGTCAAGCCCGCCCCCCGCAAGTATCGCGGTAGTGACCGTGCCTGTCGGTGTGCCCACCACGTTGCCGCCCAGCAGCTGAGTGCGCCCAATCTGAGGCGCGCACGCCAGATCGTCTATCCTCAAAGGCGTCGATGCCGATGCGGGCACGCTCACAATCAACCTCATCGCCACTATCTTGGGCGATGCCGAGGGCGGTATGAAGACGGGCATTGTATAGATAGTCCATGCCGAGGTCGTGGCCTGCGACCCCAGCAGCGTCACGGGCGACCCCTGCGCGGTGTAAACCACTCGCCCGCTCACGATAGCGGAGGAGTAATACTGCACCTGCGCGCTCATAATGGCCGCGCTCGCCCCCGTCTTTGCGGCAATCTCAGCGTGATACATTACCCCCGCGATTGCTCTTAGCAGTCGCGATGTGACCGTTATAGGCGTGGCGGATGCGGTCGTGTCCATCAGCATGGCATATGCGCCGCTGTTGCGGTCAGAGCCGTCCAGCCCCACCACAGCCCCGCTTCCCGATGTCACAGTAAAACCGTCAGGCATGTTAGGCGTGAACGCTTCCGGTGTCTCAAAGCCCCCGTTGTACACTCCCATCGCGGGCGAGGCATCACTCGACGTGCCCGTAAGCGTGCTCGTGGCCTGCGAGACGTTCCCGTCCCCGTCCACAGCCCTCACATAAAGGGAGTAAGCTCTGTTGCCGTACATCTGCCAGGGCAATGTATAAGTGCTTTGCCCGCTAACCGCCCCCAGTGTGAATATCTCGGTCCCGAACCCCCTGTCCAGATAGCAATCGTAATGGTTCACATCGTCGCTAACCGACTTAGCGAACGATGCTTCCAAACAGGCTATGTCCTGCCCATTACTCCAAAAGTTGGTGCTCTCAGTAGGC
>JADMIG010000070.1 GCA_015478725.1 Chloroflexota bacterium
CTGGTCACTAGGGCTGACAGGAATGCAGGATTACGGCTGAGCGGGTCGGCTACATTTGTGCGCCCTGGCTGGTAAATGAAATTTATATTTTCTTCACCAAAACTTGCCAGATACCCAGTCCACTTAATCTGCATCCTGGTCATAGTCCTGAAAGTTCCAGTGTTGGGCTTGTGATCTGTAATGAGGTCAAAAACCCGGCCCTGCACATATGATCGATAGTGGATCACAGCACAGAAGGCAGCTAGTAGTTCCTTGTCACTAGTGCTGTACCTTGTCTCCGCACTAGAAAGCTTGCGGCTAAAATAGGCAACAGGCCTTCTCTCTTGCATCAGGACGGCACCAATGCCAAATCCTGAAGCATCTGACTCTATCTGGAATTTCTTAGTAAAGTCAGGTAATGCCAGGCATGGAGCATGCGTGAGTGCATACTTGATTCCATCAAAGGCATCCTTGTGTTCCTGACTCCACTGAAAAAAGTGGCCTTTGCGAGTCAAGTCTGTGAGAGGTGCAGACAGCTGGGAATAGCCTTGCACAAAATCCCTGAAGAAATTGGCAAGGCCCAGAAACTGCTGCACATGGTTCACATTTGCTGGTGTAGGCCATTCTTGTACAACTTGTATCTTCTTGGGATCCACGCGGAGGCCATCGGCCCCCACTATGTGGCCCAGGAAGGGTAAGCTAGTCTGGTAAAAGGAGCATTTGGGAAGCTTAGCAATCAGCTTTTCCTTCCTCAAAATGTCCAGCACGATTTTAACATGCTGCTTGTGTTCCTCCAGTGACTTGCTGAAGATCAGGATATCATCGAGATAAACGATAACAAAATCCAGATGCTCAAATATCCTGTTCATCACTGACTGGAAAGTGGCTGGTGCGTTTGAGAGACCAAACGGCAGGACCAAAAACTCATAATGCCCCACTGGTGTGCGAAACGCAGTCTTAGGCACATCTGAGTCTTTGATCTTAATCTGGTGATAGCCTGACATCAAGTCAAGACTACTAAAATATTTACCACCCTGCAGGCGATCAAACAGATCATCTATCCTGGGCAGAGGGTACTTGTTTTTAATTGTGATCTTGTTGAGCGAACGGTAATCTATGACCATTCTGAGGGTGCCATCCTTCTTCTTCACAAACAGTATAGGACTGCCAAAAGGAGAAGTGGAAGGTCTAATCAGGCCCTTGCTCAGCAAATCTTGTACTTGTCTCTGCACTTCTTCCTTCTCAGCAGGGCTGAGTCGGTAGATTTGCTTGAACACAGTCAATCCTTCATTCACGAGAGGGATTGTGTGTACAACTGGTCTGTCTGGTGGCAATCCCTGAGGTTGCTCTGTGCACAACACATCTGAATAGTCATGCACTAGCTTGTCTACCTGTGAGAGATCCTCAGATGCTTGTGCTGGTGCTTGTGAGATGCTGGCATTTATCATGGAGTCACAGGAGAGTTCAGAATCACTCCTTACAAACACCATGAAAGTTTCAGCATCATCTGCTTTCAGCTCATGTTCAAAAGACAGAGCATTTATAATTGGGCTCAGAGTCTGAGTGTCCCAGTTAATATGTACGTCTGGGACAGCCGGCACTGAATGCATGAAACCTAAGTGGTAAAAATATGCCACTGCTGGTCCATCAAAATGCAAGCTTGTCCTGTGCCTGGCTAGCCAATCTTGTCCCAGGATAATATCAAAAGACATATCAATGATCAGCAGATCTACTGGTTCCTTGTAAGTATTCATACAGAGGTCTATTGTACAGCTAGTGCTAGTCTTCTGCTTGCTGCCATTGAAGGCGCGGACTTGTCTTGTGCTTGTTGCGCTCGTTGCCCATCCCCCCGCAGAAACACAATGCTGGGAGGCGCAGGAGTCAGTTGAACCTGAATCCAGCAAAATATTGACCTGAACACCTTGCACTGTGCCTTGCACGAGCATTCGCAGTCTGGGGTGTGGGCTAGTGGGCTGGGCTGGTGGGTCATACAGAATCTGCATGGCTTGTCTCAGGGGAAAATTAACTGTATCAAAGACACAGTCCCCTGGCTTGTATTCCCTGAGCACTTTCATGCTCTGCAAACATGACCTCCAGGCTCCAAAGCCTTTGGGCACCATGATGCACAGGGACATGGAGGGCTGCTGAATTTTCAGAGCCCTATAACTGGTCATAAAGCTAGTAACCTGATCAGGGGTCTCACACGAGAACCACACATGATCATGCTGGTGTGCTAGTGCTGGTAAATTATCCACCTGGTCTGGAAGGACTTTCACAGAAATCCTCCGACCAGTCAAAGCTTGTAGCTGGTCTTGTTCTGTGGAACTCAAACCACAGTTGCGCTCGGTGGGCTCTGTGAGGAGAGGGGAGAGAGAGGAGGTCTCAGTTACTGACCCGGGCTTGCGGGGAGGCGTCCAGGCGTCTGGGACGATGATGGGCGTAGGCATGCCGTTGGCCATCTTCACCGGGCAGTTGTGCAGTCCACGATCATGCGCGCCAGGGATCCGCGGCTTGCCCGGGACGTTGACCTTCTCGCCGCAGTGGAAGCACAGGTCCAAGGCAGACGCGTACAGCTGCTCTCGGCTGCCGGAGGGGTACTGCGGCGTGAAATGAGGCCGCCAGTTGTCAGGCGAAGGCGCTGGTCCCTGTTTCAACACACCCCGCTTGTAACCGCTAGTCTTGTTGGGCTCGTCCCTTTTCCTCTTCTTCCCTTGTTGGCCAAAGGCCCCATTTGCTTGTCTTGTACTTGTGTTGTTGCTTGTGTGCTGGTCTGGTTCATCACCCAAATCTGCTGGTAATGAGGTGTTCCTCTTTTGGCTCGCCTCAAAATTGACAGCATAGGAGATCAGGCTTTGCAAATCCTGAAAAGGTGTCCCAGACTGTGGGTTCCAGGTACACTCTCTCCTGACACCATCTTTGAGACCTGAGAGGAAACAC
>JADMIG010000071.1 GCA_015478725.1 Chloroflexota bacterium
TGTAGCGCGACACGAGTGATGGCCGGTGCGCGACAGGCTGATGGCCGGTCGCAGCGCGTAGCGAAGATGAGCTTGACGTCGCGCATCGACAAGGGATTTTTTTACTTCGGTTGGCTGCACCAGCCACACTGCCCGGCAGTTCCGGCTGCTGGATTTGTGGACAACGCAAGCGCGTTGCCCACAACCCCACAGCCGCCACATCAGCAGAAGCGGATGATGATTTTGCACTCAGAAGGCGGGCATTCCTACGCGGCAACGTCAGGAACACTTTCGCCGCTGGTCGCAAATGCCGGCGCTGTGGTGTGGCGCTGCTTGTCGCTGTCGCGCTTGCTGTCGCTCGGGCCTTTGGGCTTGTGTGGCGCGCGAGCGGCAGCAGTCTTGCGGCGGTAGCTTTCGACGTTCATCTCGAAGATGGTTGAATGGTGGACAAGGCGGTCCACGGCGGCGAGCGTCATGGCGGCGTCGGGAAAGACGCTGGTCCATTCGCCGAACGGCTGATTTGCGGTGACCATCAGGCTGCGCCGTTCGTAGCGGGCGGCGATCAGCTCGAACAGCACCGAGGTTTCGGCCTGATCCTTTCGGACGTAGCAGAGATCCTCGAGGATCAGCAGGTGGTATTTGTCGAGCTTCTCGATGGCGCTCTCCAACGACAGCGCCTGACGCGCCTGTTGCAGACGCTGCACGAGGTCGGTGGTTCGGGTGAACAGGACGCGGTAGCCGTTCTCCACGAGGGCATGCCCGAGTGCTGCACCGAGATGCGACTTTCCGGAGCCGCTCGGGCCGAACAGCAGGATCGTGCCGCCCCGGTCGATCCATCCGTCGCCGGTGACCAGCGCCGCAACGTGCGCACGACTGACCATGGGCACGGCGGTGAAGTCGAAGCTGTCGAGCGTCTTGCCGGACGGCAGCCGGGCCTCGACCAGGTGTCGCTGGATGCGTCGCTGGGAGCGTTCGGCGAGTTCCAGCTCGGTGAGGGTCGCCAGCAGCCGGGCTGCCGGCCACGCCTCGCGATCGGCGCGCTCGGTGAAGGTCTGCCACATGGCGGCGATGGTTGGCAGCCGCAGCTCATTGAGCAGCAGCGGCAGCCGCGCGGTATCGACCTTGATCGTGTCGCTGGTGCTGTCGTTCATGCCACGGCTCCCATGGACGGCAGGAGCGTGTCGTAGCTGGCGACCGGCGGCAGGCTGACCATGATTTCTGGCATCCTCCCCCGCGCCGGCGCGAACCGGGCCCGCAAGCTCTGCATGTCGACCGCGCCCGCGGTCGCCCTGCGGCCCGTCGCCGGGTGCTGCAACTGCTCAGTGAGTGCCGCGGCGAGTTCGGCCTCGCAGCTGCGCTCGTGGGCGAGCGACAGGAGCGCCACCATCGTCTTGCAGGCGGCTCTCGGGTCGCCGGCGGCCAGCAGCGTCTCCCAGGCCAGACGATAGGCGGGACGCGGGAACAGCGCGTCGCGGTAGACCAGGTTGAGCAGCGCCATCGGCTTGCAGCGCAGACTGTGGATGACGTGGCGGTAGTCGACGACGTGGCCATGCCGCCCCTCGCCATGGCTGCGGCCGCGGCGCAAAATCAGCGCCGGGCTCTGGCCGACAAAGCATTCCAGCCGATCGTCATACAGCCGGACCCGCAGCCGGAAGCCGATCAGGCGGGAGGGCACGGTGTAGAACACCTTGCGCAGGACGAAGCCGCTGCTCGAGGTCACGAACACCGTGGCCTCGTCGTAGTCGGTGGTGCGGTCCGGCGGCAGCGGCCGCAGGGCGGCGCATTCCAGCTGCACCATCTTGCCGCGGCGGGCGTTGCGGCGGCCGATCAGGTCGGCGATCCAGACACGGTAGGCGTCGAGAGTGTCGAAGCCGGCGCTGCCGCGGAGCAGCAGGGCCTGCGCGATGCCGCGCTTGAGGTGGCCGTGCTGGCTCTCGATGGCGCCGTTCTCATGCGCCACCCCGGTGTTGTTGCGGGTCGGCGTCATCTCGTAGTGGGCGCACAACGCCTCGTAGCGGCGGGTCTGATCGGCGCGGGTGTCGTCATCGAGATTGCGGAAGGCGGCGGAGAGGCTGTCGGAGCGGTGCTCGGCCGGCACGCCGCCAAGTGCCCAGAGTGCGTTCTGCAGGCCGACCGCGAGCGCGGTGAAGCTCTCGCCGCCCAGCACCGGCTCGGCATGCTCCCAGGCAGAGTAGGCCAGGGTGAAATGATACAGCCGATGGTCGAGCGGCTGGCCGGCGATGCTGACGCCGAGATCGCCCATGTCGGTGAAGTCCGAGAGCCCCTGCTGTCCCGGAACATGGTCTTGACGGAAGATCACCTCCCGGTCGGCGCCGTGTTCGGCGCGCCAGGTGCGGACCCGGCGCTCCAGGCTGCGGCGCAGGCGGTCCCAGTCGTGCTCGGCATGGCGGCGCTGCATCTCCTCAATCAAGGTGATCGGCCGCAGCCCGGGCTGGGCTTCGAGCATCGGGCGGATCTCGGCGTCCCACAGCCCGGCGAAAGGATCAGGACACTGACGGCGGAGACGCCGATCGACGAGCTCCCGCGACAGGTGCCGATCCGCCTTGAGACGGCGGGCAGTGCGCTCGCTGAAGCCGGCCTTGGCGGCGGCGACGCGCTGGGGATAGTGGCGATGGGATTCCATGAATAGCCTCACCTGCTGGCTTGTGACGTGTCGTCCGGGCACTTCGGTCCTCGTCTTGGTCGTCGAGGAGCCGATCCTGCCCGCACACGCCGCGGCCCGCAGACGAGGGCAGATGCCCCCGTCGCCGGTCGGACTGGCCTACGGTGGGGCTGCTACGCCCGCCCGGCGGTCAGTCCGACCGGCCATCTGCTCGTGTCGCGCACCGGCCATCGTGGCTGTCGCGCTGCA
>JADMIG010000072.1 GCA_015478725.1 Chloroflexota bacterium
TGTCACTGATCGCCGTAAAGGAGCCGGGGATGATCGGCGTAATGGAGCCAGTTTTGGGTGAGTAGAACGGACATCTCGGCGGGGTCAAGAATGCGTGGTTTTGGAGTTGTTGGCAACTCTCGATTTGGTGTTGGTCGGAGCGAGTTTCGGCGCTCGGTAAGAGTGGCCGTCGAGCACCAGGCAGTAGGCGTTGTGGCGCAGCCGATCGAGCGTTGCCGATGCCAGGAGCCGGTTGGCGGGGAAGGCCTGATCCCACTCGGTGAAGTCGAGGTTGGAGGTGACGACGGTGGCGACCTGTTCGTAGCGCTCGGCGATCAAGTCGTGGAGATCTTCGTCGGCGGGCGGGCGAAGCGGTTTCAGGCCGAAGTCATCGATGATCAAGAGCGGCACGCGGGCGAGCGCGGTGAGTTTGCGGTCGTAGGCGCCAGTGGCGCGCGCGGCATTCAGGCTCGCGGTGAGCGCGGCACAGGTGCCGAAGACGACGTCGACGCCTTGGCGCACGGCGCAGTGGCCGAGGGCTTGCGCGAGATGGCTCTTGCCGGTGCCGCAGGGTCCGACGATGAGCACGGGAGCGCGCTCACCCAGGTAGCGGCCGGTGGCGAGGTCGTGAACGAGCGCGCGGTTGACCGAGGGCAGGCGCTCGAAGTCGAACTGGTCGAGCGTCTTGGTGGCGCGAAACGCGGCTCGCCGAAGGCGCAGCGCGAACTTCTTCTGCTCGCGCCGGGCGACTTCGTCCTGGATCAGCAACGCGAGGAATTCGGTATAGGCGAGCTTGGAATCGATCGCCTGGCGGTTTCTCGCTTCCAGCGAATCGAGGATGCCCGAGAGGCGCAGCTGCTTCAGGTATGGCGAGAGCTCAGGGACGGGGTTCATGGGTGGGGTTCTCCTGGGTTGAGGTGAATGGGACTGCACGGACGAGAGGGTTACCCACGGCGCGCCCCGCGCGGCGCCCGACACGCCAGAGCGCGGGCGCGCGGTGGGTAACCCGGGGAACACGGTTTCAGTGCGGCAGGCGCTCATCGGTGTCAAAGAGGCTCTGGGCGTCGCGCGCGAAGCGTGCGGCACTCGCATACGGGGAGGCGGGCTCGCTCGCCGAAGGCAGGGGCAGCGCGTCGTGGCCGCCCACGAGGATGTTCTTGACGCTGCGGTACTGGACGGTGGCGTGATACAGGGCGCGCGCGCAGGCCGCTTCCAGGCGCTCGCGGCCGTAGGGCTTGGCCAAGCGCAGCAGCCCCTGCGCCGCGCGCAGCCGCTCGACGATGCGGTCGGTGAGCAGGCGCGCGACGAGCTCGGCGCACGCGGGACCCACGGCGGCAGCTTGCTTGGCGCACCAGGCGCGGTCCTGCAGGAAGAACGCCTGCGCCTCGGGCGGCAGGTGCGCGCCGACGGTGAAGCGTTGCCCCGGTTTGCGTCCGCGCGGGTGCGTGGCCACGAGCCGATAGTCCTCGAAGATCGACACCGAGCCGTCGGTAGCGCGCAGCCACAGGCGCTTGCCCACGAGCAGATAGGGCACGGAGTACAGCACCCGCTCGTGCTGCACGTGGCAGTCGCGGTGCACCGTGACGCCGTGCCAGCTGCCCAGGTCCGGGGCGATCGCGGGAAGCGGCTTCATGAGCGGGCGCTCCAGCTCGAAGCGCACAAGCGGTGCCTCGCGCGTCGTGCCGTGGATGCGAACGCCGGCCTCCTCCATTGCCCAGCGCCGGCCCTGCGCATTCAGATCCGCCAGATCGCGGAAGCTCCGGATGGGAAGGAAGTTGCCCTTCACGTACTTGACCCCGGATTCGACGATGCCCTTCTTCTGCGGATCAGCCGGTGGACACGGATCGATGCGGAATCCGTAACCTTCCGCGCATTCGGCATACGCCCGCTGCACCAGCGGGTCGTGGATGCTCGCCTTGGTGATCGCGCACTTGGGGTTGTCGATGATCAGGCGCTCAGGGACCGCGGCGAACCATTCGAACGCCCGCCGGTGGCAGCCTAGCCACGTGGCCACCGTCTGGTCCCAGACGAACTCGACGTACTGGTGGCGCGAGAAGCACAGCGTCATCACGAAGCACCAGGTGCGGCGCAGCTCACCCGTGGCCGGATCGACGAGCACGGGTCCGGTGCCGAAGTCGACTTGGCCGGCCTCGCCCGGGGCAAACACCAGCGGCACCGTCGCATCAGGGGGCAACGCCGCCCGCAGCGCCGCGAGCATGCGGCGCACCGCGGAGTAGCTCCCCGCGTAGCCGTGCTCACGCCGCAGCACCGCGTGGATGGCCACCCCCGAGACGCCTTGCGCGAACCAACGCTCCACGGTCGCCCGGTAGGGCTCGAGGCCCGAAATGGTGGAGGCCGCCCGCCGGTGCGCCCCCAGGGCGGCCGCGATCTCTGCGTCCTCGGGCAGCGCCGAGGCCCCATCGAGCCAGCCGCGCTCGATCGCCAGAGCGCGCAGCTCCGCGGCCTTGGGCCGGCCCATCAGCCGCGAGCGCTTGATGTCGCGGTCGGAATCCCCCTGGCGCATACGCACCAGGACCTGCCTGTACTGGAACATCTCGAATCTCCTGCGGCTCACGGCCATCTCCTCCGGACAAAAAGCCCGCAGGGTAGCCGTGCCGCCTCAATCCGAGATGCCCGTTCCCTCCCTCAAACTGGCTCCAATATGCCGATCATCGACTGGCTCCATTACGCCGATCCGGCGCTGGCTCCAATATGCCGATCATCGGCTGGCTCCTTTATGCCGATCACGAAGTGGCTCCAATATGCCGGTCGGTGACA
>JADMIG010000073.1 GCA_015478725.1 Chloroflexota bacterium
GTGCGCCGCTTCGGTGCTAACTGGATAGTCGAACAAACGACAGGAGGTTGAGAATAGACCTCTTAGGACGCCCAACTTACCTAGCGGGGAAACCCAAAGGGAAAAGTAGCATGTTGGGAAAGCGGATAAATGAGAAGGTATGTATCATGATGCGCCGCAAGTCCTGTACGCATGGTGAAACCTGAACTGGCTGAACTCTAGTTTCCAACGGTGAAACTGCGCACCCATCGCAGCATACCTGAAGCGATGACACTGTACACATGCCTCTGCTCGACGGGCATGGAAATTCTCTACAGTGAGTACCCGAAAATGAACGGGGCAAGGAAACGAACGGAGCACCTACACGTACTCAACGTCCGGTGAGCGCAAATGCGGGATCGCCTACAAGAGGAGACTCTCATGGCGACGGAACCCCCGTAGTAGGGAATATTGACTAGTCAATACAAACGAAGGGGCAGTCCTCGAAGGAGGACAAGAGCTTGCCCAATCGGGAGCAAGCAGGGTAGGTATGAGTGAGTTACAGATAGGAAAGTACGTGAGATGCGGAACGCTGAAACTATCTTAGGACTCATCCGTGAACGCGGCAAAAAGGGGCTGCCGTTGGAGCGAGTCTACAAATTACTGTTCAACAAAGACCTCTATCTCATGGCCTATGGGAAAATCTACCCAAACAAAGGCGCAATGACGCACGGAGTAACGGACGAAACGCCCGATGGCATGTCGCTAGAAAAGATTGATGCAATCATAGAAGCTCTGCGATATGAACACTATCAATGGCTTCCAGCGAGGCGGGTGTACATCCCGAAGAAAAACGGGAAGAAACGCCCACTAGGAATGCCAGTATGGTCAAACAAACTGGTGCAAGAAGTATTACGCCTCATCCTAGAAGCGTATTACGAACCTAAGTTTAGCGAACACTCACACGGGTTTCGTGCCGAACGCGGGTGTCATACTGCACTTAGAGAAATTCACCACACCTGGAAAGGAACCACCTGGTTCATAGAGGGAGATATCTCGCAATGTTTTAATAAATTGAGTCACGAACTCATCATCCAAAAACTGGAGGAGGACTTTCATGACGGTAGATTTATCAAATTGATGCAAGAATTGCTCGACGCAGGATACATGGAAGAGTGGACATTCAATGCTGAAACGAGTGGCGTGCCACAAGGCGGTATTGTAAGCCCAATACTCGCCAATATCCTGTTAGACAAGCTGGACACGTTTGCAGAAGAAACACTCATCCCAAAGTACAGCAAAGGAAACCGAAAAAGAGCCAACCAGGAATATCACTCCTTGATAGTGCAAGCTAGCAAGGAGAGGGAACAAGGGAACAGGGGAGAAGCAGAGAACTTGAAAAGACAAGCGCAAAAACTTCCATCCATAGACCCCAAAGACCCTCAATATCGGCGACTCAGATACGTTCGGTACGCAGATGACTTTCTGTTAGGCTTTGTCGGTCCTCGAAAGGAAGCCGAAGAAATCAAGCAAGAGCTACAAGCGTTCCTCCAAAGAAAACTCACATTAGAGCTATCAGAAGAAAAGACGCTCATAACCCATGCGAGAACGGAAGCGGCGAAATTCCTTGGCTATGAGGTCATGATAATCCAAGACGACAGCAAGCGACCTATCCACGAAAAAGGGATGAACCGCAGAAGTCACAATGGACACATAGGACTCAGAGTACCAGGAAAAATCGTCGAGGAGAACTGCCAAAACCACATGCGAGATGGTAAAGCTCTACATCGGCCCGAACTGCTCTACCTGAGCGATTATGCTATCGTGATGGTCTATCAATCGAGATACCGAGGCATAGCTAACTACTATCAATTGGCCTACAACATGCACTCTCTTGGGAAACTCAAGAGATGCATGGAAATCTCACTACTAAAAACGCTAGCAGCGAAACACAAGCTGTCGGTGAAGAAAGTCGCTGAGAAATACAAGGCAACCATCAAGGTACGAGACAAAGAGTACAAAGTACTCCAAGTTACATTACCGCGCGAAGGAAAAGAACCGCTTGTGGCAACGTGGGGCGCAATACCACTGGTATGGGATATCAACGCGACCCTAAACGAGCAACCGCCGAAACTCTATACAGGACACCGAACAGAGCTGGTACAACGGCTCCTCGCAGACATGTGTGAACTCTGTGGTCACACAGAGGATGTAGAGGTGCATCATATACGAGCAATGAAAGACCTGCATGAGTACCCAGGCCGAGAAAAACCGCTCTGGGTACAAAGAATGATAGCGATGAGACGGAAAACTATGCCCGTCTGCCGAAAATGTCATGAGGACATCCACGCAGGACGCCCTCTGAGACACCAACCGATTGCGCTTACGGAAGTCAAAGCCAAACAAAAGGCAAAGACTCAAATACTAGAGAGCCGTGTGCATTGAAAGGTGCATGCACGGTTCGGTGGGGGGTAGTCAGAACAGGGCTGGGCCATGAAACCACTTGAAATATTAAGCAGGTCAGAAGCATACCAACAGCACCTCGCTGGCTACCTACCCAAC
>JADMIG010000074.1 GCA_015478725.1 Chloroflexota bacterium
TGTAAACGCTGATCGAAACCTGGAGCACCTGAGACCCAGAACGCGCTGATCGAAAACGGGAGCACCTGACCATCCCCGTGCTCGCTCGAACCCATCCACAGGCTTCCTGTCTGAGGGTCGAGCGAGTGGACGGGAGAAGGGTGCACACCGACATGGAGATGTGGACGGAGATCCGGCGCAAGGTGCTGGTCGAGGGCGCGTCGAAGCGCTCGATCAGGAGGGACTACCGGATCGGCTCGGAGACCTTGGAGAAGATCCTGGCCAATGCCGAGCCGCCCGGCTATCGACAGGCAGTGTCCCGCCCCAAGCCCATGCTCGGCCAATTCCTCGGGGTCATCGACGAGATCCTGCTGGCCGACAACGGTGCTCCGGTCAAGCAGCGCCACACGGCCAAGCGGATCTTCGAGCGCCTGCGCGACGAGCACGGCTACACCGGCTGCTCGTCCCAAGTCCGAGCTCAGGTGGCCGCAGCCAGGAAGCGCCAGAAGGAGGTATTCGTCCCGCTCTCTCATCCGCCGGGCGAAGCCCAGTACGACTTCGGCGAGGCCACCGTGATCATTGCCGGGGAGCAGATGAAGGCGGCCCTGTCGGTCATGACCCTGCCCTACTCGGACGTGTTCCACGTCTCGGCCTACCCACGCGAGTGCACCGAGACCTTCCAGGCCGGACACGTGGCTGGCTTTACCTTCTTCGGCGGCGTTCCCACCCGCATCAGCTATGACAACTCGAGGATCGCCGTCACCAAGGTGGTGGGACGCGAACGAGAGCTCACCCGTGAGTTCCTGCGTCTGGAGAGCCACTTCCTCTTCGCCCACCACTTCTGCCGGGTGGCCCGGGGCAACGAGAAGGGCCACGTCGAGAGCCTTGTCGGCTTCGGACGTCGGAACTTCTTGGTGCCGGTGCCGTCGTTCGACTCCTTCGCCGAGCTGAACGCCCACCTGGAGGCGGCATGCCTGGCCGACATGGAACGATCGGTGCGGGGCAAGCCGGAGGGGAAGGCCGAGCGCCTGGAGGTGGATCGGGCGGCCATGCTTGGTGTTCCCAGCGAGTCCTTCGATCCTCGTCGGGTGGCCCAGGCCAGTGCCAACTCGCTGTCCCTCGTGCGCTTCGACCGCAACGACTACTCGGTGCCGACCGCCCATGCCCATCACGAGGTCACCGTGCTCGGCGGCACCGAGGAGGTCCGCATCGTCTCGGGGACCGAGGTGGTGGCCCGACACCACCGGTGCTGGTCGAAAGAGGAGATCTCCTTCGATCCCCGGCACTACCTGGCCCTCCTGGAACGCAAGCCCGGCGCGCTCGATCACGCTCGGCCCCTGGAGGGCTGGGACCTGCCTGAATGCTTCGCCCACCTCCGCCGACGGCTGGAGGCCGAGTTCGGATGGGCGGGCACCCGGGAGTACATCAAGGTGCTGCGCCTCCTGGAGCGGGCAACGCTCCGCCAGCTCACCGGTGCCATCGAGGAGGCCCTGGCCATCGGGTCGACCGGATCGGACGCCGTCTCTTTGATCCTGTTCCACCGCGATGAGCAACCGGTCGGGCTGTTCAGCCTGGACGGCCATCCCCATCTCAAGTCCTTCGTCATCGACCCACCCGATCTCGGTGCCTACAGCACCCTGACCCAGATAGGAGCCAGTGCATGAAGTCCCAAGAAACCAAGTCCATGGTGTTGTTACACCATCACCTGAAGGCCCTCCGGCTCCCGACCATCGGACGCGAATGCGAGAAGGTGGCCAGCCAGGCGGCCAACGACAACGTCGACCACCTGGCCTACCTGCTGCAGCTGACCGAGCTGGAGCTACTCGAACGGGAACGCAAGGCAGCCGACCGCCGCTTGAAGGCGGCGCGGTTCCCGACCATGAAGTCCCTGGACAACTTCGACTTCGCCGCCCGCCCGTCGGTGAACAAGATGCTGATCGCCGAGTTGACCCGATGCGAGTTCATCGACAAGCGCGAGAACATCCTCCTCGTCGGGAACCCGGGCACCGGCAAGTCCCACCTGGCCACCGCTCTCGCCGCTGCGGCGTGCGCCAAGGGCTACAAGGTGCGCTTCTTCCGGGCCACCGAGCTGGTGACCACCCTGATCGAGGCGAGGGACGAACGGACCTTCCTGCGGCTCAAGTCCCAGCTGGCCAAGTTGGACCTACTGGTCCTCGACGAACTCGGCTACGTGCCAGCCTCCAAAGTTGGGGCCGAGCTGCTCTTCGACGTGATCTCGACGGCCTATGAGCGGACCAGCATGATCGTGACCACCAACCTGCCCTTCGAATCCTGGACCGAGGTGCTGGGGTCCGAGCGGCTGACCGGGGCCACCCTCGACCGGCTCACCCACCGCTGCAAGATCATCGAGACCAGAGGCGAGAGCTACCGCCTCCACGACGCCAAGACACGGACCCGCCGAACCAAGCTGGTCACGCCTGTGGACGAGGCTCAGACCGCCAAGTAACTTCTGACCGAAGTGCTCCCGTTTTCGACCGGCGCGCGCTCCAGGTTTCGATCAGCATTCACA
>JADMIG010000075.1 GCA_015478725.1 Chloroflexota bacterium
TGTTGAACCGAAACCCCTATGGGGAAAGCGGTTTATCTTATTTTTGTAGGATAAATTTAAACCAAATAATCTGATGAAAAAAAATTCATGATCAATCTGTAACCGTGCTCGAACAGCTTCACCGAACCATGACCATTGGCGACTACTCGCCAAGAACGGTGGCTAGCTATCAGCGCGAGGTGTGTTTCCTGGCCCAGTATTTTCCCGAGGTGTCCTTGCGCGACATTCAGCAACATCACATCGAAACGTATTTGCTCTACGTAAAGGTGACCCTGGGATGTGCACGCGATAAATGCCGAATGGCAGCACAGGCTTTCAGCTTCCTCTACAAGCACGTGCTCAAGATGCCTTTCGTGCTCCCCTCTAAACTATATCCCCGTAAGGCTTTTACACTCCCCCACATCATGTCGCCAGAGGAAGTGAGGCTGCTTATACAGTCGTGTAAAACTATTAAGCAGCGCGCGCTCATCGAGTTGTTCTATTCTACCGGTGTGCGGTTGGAGGAATGCTCTAAACTCAAAATCACCGAGGTCGATTCGGCTAACATGTGCATCCACCTCCATCAGGGCAAAGGACGCAAGGACCGTAAGATGCTCTTATCACCTCAGTGCTTAATGACGCTACGCCAGTACTACAAAGTACACAAGCCTGCGGTGTACCTCTTCGAGGGCAAGTGGACTGGCAAGGCTATGCACCCGCGCGCCATACAACATGCCCTCAAGTTGTGCTTCAACTATGCGGGTATGAAAGATAAGCCCTACAGTGCCCATACGTTGCGCCATTCCTTCGCCACCCATCTGCTCGATGCCGGAACCGACATTCACACCATCAAAGAGCTGCTCGGTCACAGCACCATTGCCACAACCATGGTATACCTGCACTTGCAAACTAAAAAGCGACAGGCCATTATCTCACCCCTCGATATGTTGTTTCAACAAAACTCCGTGGCCATATGAGGGTGAACACAAATACTTCTCCGGTGGGCCGTACGCCCAAGCGCGGACTTCAACATGTATTACGATCGGTGGATGATTGGAAAACAAATGCCCGCTCCGGCGCTGTGCCTGTGCTTAACGCCATCGCGCAGTGTCGAACCCCTTCCCTGGGATATCATCTCTATGCTTGCTCCGATAAAGGTTGTGCACATAAAACTATGCAATACCACAGTTGTCGTAACAGGCATTGCCCGCATTGTGGAAATTCCAAGAAGGAGGATTGGATACAGGCCCGCATGAATGAACTGTTGCCCTGCAAATATTATCATGTGGTGTTCACCTTGCCACACGAACTCAACAGCCTGGTGATGGGTAACCGAAAGCCCTTGTTCAACTTGCTCTTCGAGGCTTCTGCTTACACCCTCAATGTCTTTGCGCGGGATCGTAAATACATGGATGCACAGATCGGAATCATTTCAGTACTCCACACCTGGGGACAGCAACTCAATTTCCATCCTCACGTGCATTGCATTGTTACCGGTAGCGGATGGCAACACAATAACAAGCGTTGGGTAGCGGGTAAAAAGTGTCGCTACAAAACATTGTTTCCTGTCGATGCCATGGTAGAGGTATACCGCGCCAGGTTTTTACGAAGGCTTACTGAACTCAAAAACGCCGGTGAGATCAACTTGAGTGAAGCCATGAAAATAAACTGGTACAACTTCACCCAAACGTTGAAACACAAAGATTGGGTCGTCTATGCTAAAGAGCCTTTCGGAGGTGCCGCACAAGTAGTGGAATACCTGGCACGGTATACCCACAAGGTGGCCATCAGCAACAACCGTATTAAACATGTCGAAGATAATGGCACGGTGACCTTCGACTATAAAGACTATGCCGATCAGGGCAAGGTCAAGCCAATGACCTTGCCACCCCTGGAGTTCATCAGGCGCTTTGAGCAACACATTCTGCCCAAGTACTTCTGCAAGATCAGGAGCTACGGATTGTATGGAAACCATAAACGACACACGCGCTTGAATATGATTTTGAAGGTGCTCGGCTTGCCCCAACATCCAACACCTTCTCACGTGCCCTGGTATATCAAGTTTATGCAGCGCTATGGTAGCGATCCATTACTTTGTCCGTGTTGCAAGAAGGCTAAGGTGGTGTTGGTACAGGTTGTCTATAACCGAAGGCAGCTGGTGAAGAAGGAATAGGCAGTAACCGATTGACCGAACAGGTTTGTTATTGTAAAAGACCGGCTTTAAAAAAAGTACGGCGCGAAATCATTTTGTCTACCATTAAAAAACCTTCACCAAAATGAGTGATTGCATTAACCTGGAACAAGCCAACACCGCTCCCAAGCGTAGAAAATCAAAAAGGTGTTGCTACGCAACATCGATTTTAACAACAGTGCCAGTAGCAAATACCGGTGCAGGCATTCAGATAAATTTTACTTTGTACCCTAAGGGACTGCTGGGGGTTACGGTCAACAGCAAGTAGAACAAAAACCCCGATAGAGCATCGCTATGATCGGGGTTTATTGTGGGGGTTTTC
>JADMIG010000076.1 GCA_015478725.1 Chloroflexota bacterium
AATAAATAAGGCTTCAAGCGGTCGGCACGACCCAGCGTGAAGCCTATGTTGCACGGAACCTTCGGTTGCGGTGAGGTTGAGTTTTTTCTATGGAGATTGAATGGATCGGAGCAGATCAGGAACAGCTAAGATTCATGCCCTGAATTTTATTTTGAAATTGTACCCGAGATAAAACGCGACTATTTTTTCTGAGGTCATTCGATTTGATGAGGTTTTTGGATTTTATTTTCGCTAAGACGCAAAGCGGTGGCAACACCTGTTTAACATTGAACGGCATGAGGGTCTGGTTTGGTAAATGATTTTAAGAGAGAAATATCCGGAGGCCCGCGCCTGTCGAAAACAAGAATGGTGGACATTGTTTTCTGTTTGCAAACCGGACAGCACAACGGATCATAGCCAAGTCGCTCAGCGCTGATTATTTTCCAATCTTTCTCCCGATAGCTATCGGAATCCTTTTTCTGACACTGCTGAGATGAGCCGAGTTGCTGATGAATCAGCGGGATCGTTTTTTGTTTTCGCCTGCTGCTCAGTATTCCGTAATGACGGATGCGAGGAAAGGCTTTAGGAAGAATGTGCAAAGAAAACCTGCGGATGAATTCGCTGGCCTGAAGCGTGAGCAGTTTGGTTTTGCTTTGATCACGGTAATCTTTGTAGCGGAAAGTGACGAGAGTATCTGTGATAGCGGAGATGCGATGGTTGGAGATTGCAATCTTGTGGGTATAGCGTCCCAGGTATTCGATCACTTGTTTTGGGCCACCGAATGGGAGCTTTGCATAAACCACCCACGGGTTTTTGAACAAGCTATTATAAAACGGTTTGTCAATCCCTTTCATCCTGCTACGCAGCGTGGCCACAAACCTTGCACGGAATACGGAGCTCATTGCTTTTACAGGAAAGAGGAACCCACCATCGCTGCGTGAATATTTCCAATGACCGGCCTTTGTTAATCCACCGCCGGGTACAATACAATGAAGATGCGGATGCAAGGATAGGTTTTGTCCCCAAGTGTGCAGGATACTGATCATGCCAGTTTCAGCACCGAGGTGTTTTTGATCAAGCGCAAAAGATCGGATCACGCTCCATGCGGTATCAAAGAGGAGTTTGTAAATCTTGGCTGGTTCATAGAGGCAGAGTTGGTTGAGCTCTTGTGGTAAAGTGAAGACGACATGGAAGTAAGGTACGGGCAAGAGATCCGCTTCACGGGCGAGGATCCAGCGCTCGCGCTGTACCTGCTGGCACTTAGGACAATGGCGGTTGCGGCATGAGTTGTAGCTGATGCGCAGATGCCCACAGGAGGAACACTGATCAATATGTCCGCCCAAGGAGGCAGTGCGACATCTTCGGATGGCATCCAGAGTGCGCCATTGCCAGGAGCTCAAGGACAAGGAGCGCGTGATGTTCAGCCAATGAGTGTTGAGCACATCGGCCACTTCAAAAGCGGGACGCACCGGTCAGGCTTTTTCGTAGAGCTTATCGAGTGGGGAAAACGGTGGTCGTCTTCCGGCCTGGGCAACATGGAGGTAGACCATGGTCGTCTCGATAAAAGAATGACCGAGAAGCTCTTTGATGGAAACAATGTCGAGACCGTCTTCAAGTAAATGAGTAGCGTAGGTGTGCCGGAGTGTATGAACGGTAACTTGTTTTAGGATACCGCTTTTCCGGGTAGCTTCGTGCACGACCCATTGCACCCCTTTTTGCGAAAACCCTTCGTGATGATCCTTGCCGTTGAAGAGCCACTTGTGTGGACGTTCAGATTCCAGATAGCTTTTCAATCCGCGGCTTAGGTTTATGCCGATGGGAACATAGCGATCTTTACGGCCTTTGCTTTGGCGGACATGGATCATGTTGCGTTCAAAATCCACATCTTTGATGAGCAGGGTTCGAGCTTCGCTGCACCGAAGCCCACAGCCGTAAAGTAGGCCAAGCAGAACGCGGTGCTTTAACAGGCTGGGTGCTTTGAGCAAGGCTTTCATTTCCAGACGGCCCAGCACGACAGGTAATTTTTTATCGCGTTTGAGTTTTGGTAATTTGATGGCTCGATCATCAAGCCCTTCACAACGGAATAAAAACCGGAGGCCATAAACGGTGTGCTTAAAGAAAGACTCTGATGCGGTAGTATTTTTCTTTTTCACCATCAGAAGATATTCTTCGATTTGTTCGGTATCAAGTTGGTGGGGGAGGCACTTGAAATGGAGTGCCACATGAGAGATACACCTCATATAATTATTGAGCGTGCTGGTACTTTTCCCGCTGACGATAATCTTTCTTTCCAGCCTCTTGTAAAGGGCTTTGAATCCTGCTACTTTAGTGCATGCTAGCTGAACCAAGGTAGTCTCTTGCTGCTTCATGTTGTTCATAGTTGTAGAAGTTTGGTTTACCTATACAACTTACAACGAAGTGCGCAAGAGCTACCGAAGGTTTAGTGCAA
>JADMIG010000077.1 GCA_015478725.1 Chloroflexota bacterium
GTAAGCGAACGGTGAAGTACAATTACTTTTTATCCGAGAAATTTCTTATTCGGGATTTACTTTGCAGGTGGCACCCAGTTGTTGGGGAGTAGTTCGTGGAGTTTATTAACAGGATGTGAAGGAATGCGGGAGAGGATATCCTTGAGCCAATCAAAGGGGTTGACATTATTGATTTTGCAAGTGCCCAGGAAAGAATATAACATGGCGGCTCTTCGTGCCCCATCATGGGAGCCGGCAAAGAGATAATTTTTCCGTCCGATCGCAACCGGACGAATTGCATTCTCTACTAAGTTGTTGTCGATTTGTAAACGGGCATCGGTGGTGTAGATGCACAGTTTATCCCATCGCTTCAAGGAGTAGAAGATCGCTTTTCCAATAGTACTCTGGGGAAGGACCTGTTGGTAATGCTCAACCATCCAGGCCTTCAGGTTTTCTAATATCGGAACAGCCTGCTGTTGGCGCAGTGCATAGAGATCTTCCGGGGACAAGGGTTCGTCCCTACCGACCTGTTCGAGGGCATACAGCTTTTGCATTTCTGTGAGCACATACTCGGCTCGTGATCTATCATTTTCCAATGCCTTGTCAAACATGCGACGGGCATGCGCCATGCAATTGAGTAAGGTAATGTTGGCACATTTATCAAAATCATCGTAGACCGCGTACCCATCGGTTTGCAGGTAGCCGCTAAAATTCTTCAAGCATTCGGTGGGACCCTCCCCACCCCGGCCTTCCCGGTAATCAAATAAAACTAAACGAGCCACTGGTGCATAGTACACCCAATGATATCCCCGGTGGGTAGTTCCTTTTTTAGTTTTATCCAAAACTTTCAGCGGGGTCTCATCGGCTTGCAAGTACGGCTGGCTTAAAACCTGTTTATACTGAACATCATAAAGCGGTTCTATCAAATTGCAACCTCCGCTCAACCAATTACCGATTGTCGAGACAGGCAGCCTCATGCCTTCCCGTTCGAACCGCTGAGATTGCCGATAGAACGGGATGTGGTCAACAAATTTGTCGGCAATAATTTGTGCCAACAGACCTGGACCGGCAATGCCCTTATCAATGGGGCGCACAGGTAAGTCTCCGATCACAATCTTTTCTCCGCTTGGATCAACATACTTGGGGCGGATGTATTGACGAACAAATAATTTCCCTGGAATGCGTTCAAGTTCTTCCGTCTTCTCTTCTCCAATTTTTTTCCATCCCGTAACATCCATAGATGGTTCGATGATCACTTGCTCACGGGGAAGGCTGGCCGGTAAAAGCATCCGTCCGGTCTGCACTTTTTCGCTCTCCGGTTTACTGGCCTTCTTGCGCTCGTATTGAATGGTCTGTGTAACAGGGACAATCGCTTGTTCTTTTTGTGGTACCGCTATGTCTAAGGCTAATTGATCAGGGGATGAAGGGATAAAACGCTCTGTCTTTGGGCCGAAAACTAATCGCTCAAGTTGGTTGAGGCGGTGAACCAGGTCAGCAACTTTTATGAGAAGTTCTTCGCGTGATAAATCTTGATATGCTTGCACTGCGTTCAACAATGCAAAGATAAAATATCACCTTGTAATCACACAGGAACAGGCTGTGTTTTAGCGAAATTATTTTCTGAAATATGAAATCTTTTTCTTCGTCGCACAGAACTCAAACAGATACCTTGAAGAATCAACATCAACTCCTCATTGCTAAGGGCTATGGATAAACTTTTTTCATCGATGAGAGGAAGTTCATAGGTGCCGCGTTCCAGACGTTTGTAATAAATCGAAAAACCATCCTGCTCCCAGAGCAACAACTTGACCTGATTGCGGCGACGGTTAAAAAAAATAAAAATGTCTCCGCTCAATGGATCTCGCTTCAAGCCATCCCGCACCAGGCCACAGAGACCATCGACACCTTTGCGCATATCGGTTTTTTCTCGATAAAGAAAATAATGATGGAGGGCAGAAAGGGAAAGCATCAAGACAAGAGTGCCTTTAGAAATCCAACCTCGACAGGCTGATTGAATAGCAAACGGCGGCCATCAGGCAAAACCAATTCCAGTATGCCACCGGCAACGGTCCTCTTATCCCGATCGTCCTTTACGGTAACCGAAACAAAAGGAGTCCTGGCAGAGGGCGGCGCAAAATGTTCCCGGTATTTCTTATACCAGTAATGAAATTTATGGTAGGCTAATTCTTTCTCCTGGCAAAAGGCGCGTTGGGTCTGGCCGCTGGCCTCCCAGATTTTTATCAAAGAAAACATCAATTGCTGTGTCGGTTCAAGTGCTGAAGTCATACGGTAGAGTTTGACACAAAACTACCTTCACCTTATGCCTCAGAAAATATGTAGTTC
>JADMIG010000078.1 GCA_015478725.1 Chloroflexota bacterium
GTTGGCGATGGTGTTGTTGGCGATGGCCTCGGCCAGGGTGAGCTGGGAGTAGTTGATGGAGGTGGCGAGCTCGGCGTCCCGTCGGTCGGCCAGCAGGCCGAGATAGTCGATGCCGGTGGGCGATGGGGCGGGTGCAGCCTCGGGTCGGGCCTGGGGATGGGAGTGCCGGCCGATGGAATGAGGCAGCCCCTGGCCCATCGACCGGCCCTGGAAGCGGATCTCCACGGACTCCATGTCGAAGGGGTCGAAGACCACCTCGACCCGGGACCCCACCAGGGCGGCGTCGACCTCGAAGGTGTTGCCGAAGAGGGAGACGGTGGCCGTCTTGGTGACCATACGGACCTCGGACCAGAGGAACGCCTCGTGGAGGGCGGCCGGGGTCGGGAGGGTCGGAGGGCCACCGGCCAGCAGCCGGTCGATGGGCGCCTCGCCGGTCTCGGAGTGGACCCTCCGGTGATAGACGGTCTCCACCCAGGCGGCAAAGCGCCGGTTGAGCTCGGCCAGGCCGCCGGGAGGGTTGGCCTCGACCTCGACGAGGAACTGGATGCGAACGGTCTGGAAGACCCGCTCGATCTTCCCCCGGCCCTCTGGTCGTCCCGGCTTGGAGTGGATGAGACGCACCCCGAGGCTGGCGCAGGCCCGGAGCAGCTGGCGCGACACCATGGCCGAGCCGTTGTCCAGGTACACAGAAGTGGGGATCCCCCGTGACGCCAGTGCGGACCGGAAGGCCGCCTCCAGCCGGACGGTGTCCTCGGAGTGTCCCCACCGATAGCCGACGAGGGCCCGGGAGTGGTCGTCGATGAAGGCGAACAGGTAGGTCTTCCGCTCGGCGATCACCGGGCCGTGGAGGGCGTCCCCGGTCCAGAGCTCGCCCGGTGCCGTGGCCTCGAAGCGACCGAACGCAGACGGGGGCGATCCGTCGGGCCGGGTGTTGAGCCCGAGGCGGGCGAGGTGACGCTGGACGGTGCGCTCGGAGGGACCGTCCCCCTCGGCGGTGCGGATGATCTGGGCCACCTGGGCTGCGGTCCGGCGGGGCACCTCCCGCTTGAGCGACTCGGCCAGGTCCAACAACCGCTGCTGGGTGACCGGCTCGCCCGTCCGGGGGTCAGGGGCCAGGGCGTCGAAGCCACCTGACCGGTAGTCCCGGATCCAGCGGTCGATGGTGCCCCTCGACACCCCGAGGCCCTGTCCGTCCGGGCCGGTGTGCACACGGGCGGCCAGCTCGCGGACCAGTTGGCCCCGCTGGCGGATGGTGAGCGACGGATCGGCCGCCTCTCGGATCAGTGAATAACGGAACAGCGCCACGTTGCGTTGCCGCTCGTTCATGGGGGGTCTTCCTCCTCGTGTTGGGCGAAGAGATGACCTTCGTCGCTCACATCGGCGGCCGAAAGAGTGCGCTCGTGTTGCCGAGCAGGCCGCCGCCGGTGACGAACGAGGCCATGGACCACACCGGGCGGGGCCCGAACCGGCGAACCGCCACCATCCCGAGCACGCCGATGGCCGACACGGCATCAGAGAAGTCAGACCCACCAGCCGTCCGATCGTCATGGGTGGGGTCGACCTCATGGGCCCAGCGGGTGAAGTGCTCCCGGACCTCGTCGGCCCGGGAGGCGAACCGACGGAGCCATCCCCGCACCGTCGACGCCGGACGTCGGAGGGCTCGAGCGATACGACGGTGGCCGTCCCCCCGGGCCTTGGCGGTGAGCGCCATCCCGATCACCTCGGCACCGTCCCGCCGGCGCACCAGGGTGTCCTCGTGGACCAGGACGTGGGTGGACGAACACGATCGACAGATCGAGCGGCGGAAGCGACGCCGTTCCGTGCCCTCCACCAGGCGGACATCACGCTCGATGCCGTGGCCCCAGGGCCGCAGGCTGGATCCGCAGTTCGGGCAGCTCAGGCGCCCTTCCACCAGGTCCGCCTCGACGGCGGCCTCGTCAGTCCCTACGATGATCACAGCGGAGCTCCGGCTTCGTCAGGAAGAGCCCTCTCGCGATCCGTCGAAAGATTTAGCGAGGGGGCTCTTACGCGTTCAGTTCGCGCTCACGCTGCCCGCTGCGTGCCCTCCTCGGCAAGACCGCCACCGCTCGAGTCCGTCCCCGCTGTCCGTGGCGCCGCCAGGCTGGCCACCAATCCGTGCTCACGTTCGGTGGCGTCAGACCGCCTGTTGGTGCTCAATCAACGTGGCGCTCAACA
>JADMIG010000079.1 GCA_015478725.1 Chloroflexota bacterium
CTTCGAGTGCCATCCCGTTGTTGACGAGGAGCGTCGCCGTGCCATGGCGGATCCGATGGGAGCCGAACGTCCGCAGCGTCCCGCCGCCAGCGTGATAGCGACGGCGGAGCATGAGCGAGAGGGCATTCATCGTCAGGGGTCGTGGCTCCCCGGCTCCGGCCGAGAGGAAGACCCAGCCCGGATCGTCGGTCGAGTCGGCAGGGGCGCCACCGAGGAGCACTGGCCGACCCCGCTCGAGGTACGCGGCGAGGGCGGCCCGCGTCTCGGGATGGAGGGCGACCTCGAGGGTCTTGCCACCCTTGGCATGGCGGAACGCGATGACCGATCGGACGAGGTCGATATCGTCGAGTCGGAGGAGCCGGACCGAGCTGTTGCGGGCGGCGGTCGTCACGAAGAGCGACACGATCGCCCGGTCGCGCAGGTCGAGCGGACGATCGCCCGCACAGCCCGCCTCGAGCGCCCGCAGGTCGGCGAGGGTGGCGCTCTTCGGCGGGGTCTCCTCGGATGGCAGGAGCGGATTGCGGGCCGTCCGCCGCCGCGAGCGGCGGAACGGGTCGACCCCGATGATCCCCTCATCGACGAGCCAGATCGCCAAGGAGCGCAACGGTCGGACATACGCGTTGACGCTGTTCACCGAGAGGGTCGCCACCGACCCTGCCCGGAGGGAGCGGCCGAGCGCATCGGGGGCGCCCCGCCAGACCCCGGCCACCTTCGGCCGGGCGCGCAGCGCGGTGACGTACTCGACGAGGGTCGGAAAGTCGAGCGACGCGGTCGTGAGCGGTCGCTCCGTCGCCTCGAGCCAGCCGGTGAAGCGGGCGAAGTCGTCGGCGTGCTTGCGGCGGGTCACCGGCCCCCAGGCGGCACCGAACGTCATCGTGTATTCGGCGATCAACGGCCGCAGTGCGACGGCGGGGAGTGGCTCCGGCGCTCGCCGGCCGACGGTCGCCAGCGGCTGGGCCAGGGCGGCGTTCGGGGCCAACGGGAGGACCGCCGGCCGCTTCTCGTGGAGCGGTCGCCGCCCGCGCGTGCGGGGGGCCTCGACAGTGGCGTCGGATCGCGATAGCATGACGCGACAATACGTCAGTCTGACGCTCTCAGCAACCAGTCGTCAGGGGAGGATCACCCGATGCCACGAGGGGACGACGAGTTCCGCACCCGCATGCGCGAGGTCCTTGCCCGCTCCGGTCGCTCGATGCGCGGGCTGTCGGCCGCGTTCGGTCGCGATCCGGGCTATATCGCGGCGCTCCTCGATCCCTCCCGGCCCTCACGGGCCCGCCCGACCCCGGCCGATCTGCTCCGGGCGTCCGATGCGACGGGGATCAGCTTCGTCGAGCTGCTCGAGCTGCTGTGGGGGATCGATCGAGCCCGCCTCGCCGACGAGCTCACCTCGCTCGGTGCCCTTCGCTCGGCGGACCGCCGACTCGAGCGGCTGAGCGAGACCGAGCGGAGCGAGGTGGCGGCCTTCATCGCGTTCGTCGTCGAGCGCCACGAGCGAGGGTCGGGCCGCCGATCAGCGCGCTGACCCGACCGCGGCCCGCGCCGAGCGTCCGCGCCGAGTGTCCGCGCCCGGGAGGTACGATTGGTTCCCATGTCGTCGATCACCGTCACCCACGCGCGGGTGAACCGTTCCGCTTGGGCGCCAGCGGCCGTCGCGACGTGACGGCGCGGCATGCCAGGCCCGGCGGCAGCGTGAGCGGGGCGCCCGCGGTCTGGCTGCGGATCGAGGGCCTCGCCGGCTTCATCGTGGGGATCGCGATCTACCTCGCAAACGGGGGCCAGGTCCTCTTCCTCATCCCGCTCCTCCTCGCCGTCGATCTCTCGATGATCGGCTATCTCATCGGCCCTCGACCGGGGAGCGTGACGTACAACCTCGCCCATAACTGGGCCGTCGGGCTCCTCGTCCTCGGCGCTGGCTGGGCGTCCGCCGCCGTGCCGGCGCTCCTCGTCGGCTCGGTCCTGATCGCGCACGTCGGGATCGACCGTCTTGCCGGCTACGGGCTCAAATACCCGAGCTCGTTCGGGGACACCCACCTCGGGCGCATCGGGCGCTGAGCGACGGTTCGGACGCGGGCGCCCGTCCGCGGGGGTCTCCCGGACCCTCCTAGCCCGAACTTCCAGCGCCCGGCGGGCCTGATCGGGGCCTGTCACGACCCTTC
>JADMIG010000080.1 GCA_015478725.1 Chloroflexota bacterium
GGTTAAGAATTTATCGATTGTCCGTACCCCCCTACGGGTTAATTTTTTTTATGCTACCCCTGGAGCCTTCGCGGCATTTGTAGTACACAAGGGGTGTTGCTTTTTGAAGGTTGAGGCCGGTACTTTACGCCTGTGTATTTTAAGTTCTCCCTGCGTAAGCATCCCCAAACAAGAAAACTAAGCGGGTATTACCGTTTAGTGGAAAGTTATCGTAATGCGGATAACCGGGTATGTCACCGCACCATCTTGAATGTGGGGTTTATGGAAGATGTTACCCCTGATCAACTCAATAAAATCCAAAAGCAGCTAATGGAAAGATATGAGCGCAAACAAACGCTCTTTGAACAAGGACCAGATGAGGATCCTATCGTAAAGAAATATGTTGAAGAACTTTGGCAGCGTATTGTCGCCTCAAAAAAGCTCGACCTTGTAGCGGTAGAAAAATTATCGCGCATGGTAAACATGGATACGCTCCAGCATAGTAATGCAAGGGAAGTTGGGGCGGAGAATATAGCCTACCAAACATGGGAGAAATTACAGCTCACCCCGCTGTTGCTCGCTCATGGATTTACCCGGGAGCAAGCCATGCTTGCCGCTACGCAAGTGATAAGCCGTGCGGTGTGCCCTGCATCGGAATTAAAAACTACCCGGTGGATAAAAGAAAACTCTGCTGTCTGCGAACTTACCGGTTATGATCTCAACAAAACAACCAAAGACAAGCTTTATGAAAGTGCCTTGCATTTATACCGGATAAAGGATGCCTTGGAAAAACATTTGTCCAACCGTACAAACGAACTCTTTGACCTGGCCGATAAAATTATCTTATACGATCTGACCAATACCTATTTTGAGGGGGAGAAACGCAAGAGCAGCTTAGCCCGGTTTGGCAGGAGCAAAGAAAAGAGAAGCGATGCCAAGCTGGTCGTTCTGGCCCTGGTGGTGAACATCGAAGGCTTTATAAAATATTCTTCCATCTTGGAAGGGAACATTACCGACTGCAATACCCTATCGGCCATGATCGAAAAACTCGCCTCCCATACCTGCCCGGGCCGGGCCGTGGTGGTGCTGGATGCAGGCATCGCCACAGAAGAAAACCTACAACTTATCCAAGCCAAAGGGTACAACTATCTTTGTGTAAGCCGTGCCAAATTGAAAGGTTACAAATATGTTCCAGACAGACTGACCACCTTGCTGGACACAAAATCGAACCAAACCATCCGGTTAAGACAAGTCACTACCCAAAAAAACACAGACTACTGCCTGGAAGTCAAAAGTCCTTCAAAGGAAAAGAAAGAGGAAGGCATGAAACTTCAATTTGAAAAAAGGTTTGAACAGGAGTTACAAAAGATACATACTGCCCTGCACAGCAAAGGGGGCGTAAAAAAATTGGATAAAGTGCACCAACGAATTGGCAGGGCCAAAGAAAAATATCCGTCTGTTCAGCACTATTATACCATTACCGTCAGCAGTGATGCCAAAACAAACCTGGCCACAGAAATCACTTGGGGAAAAGACCAGACTAAACATCAGGGAAAAAATGAAAGCCTCGGCATGTATTTTCTGCGCACCGATTTGAATGTACAAGATGAGATTGTGGTGTGGAACATTTATAACACCATCAGGGAAATAGAGAATGCGTTCCGCACCCTGAAAACCGATTTAGACCTGCGGCCCATCTATCACAAAAATGATGACGCTACCATGGCCCACCTCCACTTGGGGATATTGGCTTACTGGTTGGTCAATACGGTACGGTATCAACTAAAGCATCATGGTATCAATAGTTGCTGGCGCGAAATTGTAAGGATCGGCAATACCCAAAAAGTTATTACCACATCGGGAACCAACACCTACGATAAAACCATCACTACCAGAAAATGCACCCTACCCAATGATAACCTCAAAAAAATTTATAACATCCTGAAAACCAAATACCAACCTTTCACGAAACGAAAATCTGTAGTACACAGACTGAAACTAGAAAAAATAGAACCTCCTCAAACACAGCTACTTCTGACCGGATAGCTGCAATGTGGG
>JADMIG010000081.1 GCA_015478725.1 Chloroflexota bacterium
CGGGGGTCCCGGATGACATCGTCCCTGGTCACAGCGCTGCGGACTGCTGGAAACTCCGAAAAGCGTAGGCACACGCCTACTTGACTGACCAGCGTGATTTAGTGACAATGTAGGCGTGTACTTGCGGGAGTCCAGTCGCCGGAACAAGGACGGCTCCAAGGTCACCTATCTCCAGCTCGCCCACAACGAGCGCCACCCGGTCACCGGTTCGCCGGTGGCCAAAGTCATCCACAACTTCGGCCGGAAGGACAAGGTCGACAAGGTGGCGCTGGCCCGCTTGGTGTCCTCCATCAGTCGGATCCTCGACTTTCCGATGACCGACTCCTCGGTCACCTCGGCCGACATCGAGATCATCGACTCCCGTCGGTTGGGCGGCGCCTTCGTGCTGGACCAGCTCTGGGAGCGGTTGGGTATCGCTGCCGCGTTGCGATCGTCGGCCGAGGACCGCCGCATCGACGGGGACCTGGTCGAACGGATCTGCTTCGCGCTGGTGGCCCAGCGGTGTCTTGAGCCCGCCTCCAAGTTGGCCGCCGTCCGGTGGACCCAGGAGCGGGTGGCCCTCGTCGGTTGTCCGGACTTCGACGATCAGGCGGCTTATGCGGCTATGGACTTCCTCCTTGCTGCACTTCCCGAGATCGCCGAGCGGATCTTCTCGACGACGGCCAACCTGTTGAACCTGTCCTGCGACATCATCTTCGTCGACACCACCTCCACCTACTTCGAACGGGACGTGGCCGACGGCGAGGCCGACCTGGACCTGGCCCAGAGTGCAGAGGAGAAGGCCACGTCCAAGTCCAAGGGCATCGGTCCCGAGGATCCCGGTCCTGAAGAGCAAGCGGTCCGCCACTTCAACAAGCACAGCAAGGACCACCGGCCCGACCTCCCCCAGGTGGTCATCGGCATGGCCGTCACCGCCGAGGGCGTGCCGGTGCGGTGCTGGACGTTCCCCGGCAAGACCTCGGACCAGGTGATCATCCGCACCATCAAGGACGACCTGGCCGGATGGATGCTCAACCGGGTGGTGTGGGTGGCCGACCGGGGCTTCAACTCCGCCGCCAACCGGGTCTACCTCCAGAAGGGTGGGGGCCACTACATCGTGGCCGAGAAGCTGCGAAACGCCAGTGGCGAAGCGAAGGAAGCTCTCTCCCGTCCCGGCCGATTCCACACGGCCGCCGGCAACCTCCAGGTGAAGGAGGTTGTGGTGGGTGACGGTGAGCGTCGACAGCGCTTCGTGGTCTGCTTCAACCCCGAAGCGGCCGAACGCGACCAGCAGGTCCGGGCCAACCTCGTCACCTATCTGGAGTCACAGATCGCAGGCACCGATGAGTCGAGCAAGTCACGTCGTGACGAGCTGGCCGGCAGACTCAAGACCACACCGGCTCTCTGGCGTCTCGTCCGAAGACTCCAGGACGGACGGTTCCGCATCGACAAGGCGGCCATCGCACGCGAGGAGAAGCTCGATGGCAAGTGGCTGTTGCGCACCAGTGACGACAGCCTCACTCCCACCGACCTGGCCCTCGCCTACAAGCAGCTGCTCGAAGTCGAGCGCGGCTGGCGGGACATGAAGGGGTCGCTCGGACTGCGTCCGGTCTTCCATCACCGGGAGGACCGGATCAGGAGCCACGTCCAGCTCTGCTGGTTGGCCCTCCTCCTCATCCGCGTCGTCGAGAACGCCACCGGGGACACCTGGCGCAACGTCCGCCACGAGCTCGACCGCATGCACCTGGTCACCATGGAGACGGCCGAGGGCCGGGTGGCCCAGCGCACGGCCACCACGACACGTCAGGCCGAGATCCTGGCCAGGCTCGACATCCCCGAGCCCGGCCGGTTCCTCGATTTCGAGCTTCCGGCGGCCTCCGCGTAGTCCCTGGTCACAGGCTCGCGTAGTAACACGCCTCAAATTCCCCTTCGCGCACGTTCTCCCAGCTCAGATCCTGTTTCTGGGGGTGCCGTGTGCCCATCATCTCAGTAATCCCGG
>JADMIG010000082.1 GCA_015478725.1 Chloroflexota bacterium
GGTCTGCCTTCTACATATGGCCTGAAATGGACGAGTGCCATATAAGCAGCCAGAAGTTCCTTATCACTGGTGCCGTAGCGCGTCTCGGACTCAGATAATTTCCTGCTGTAATAAGAAATGGGTCTCTTTTCCTGCATTAGTACTGCACCAATACCAAATCCTGAAGCATCTGAGACAATCTCAAATGGCTTTGAGAAATCTGGCAATGCCAAACAAGGTGCATGCGTCAAAGCATACTTCAGCCCATCAAAGGCATCCTGTTCCTGATCACCCCACTTGAAAGGTCTGTTTTTGGAAGTCAAGTCAGTGAGAGGGGCAGCCAGCTTTGAATAGCCCTGGACAAAATCCCTGAAATAATTAGCAAGGCCTAAAAATTGCTGCACATTATGAGTGCTGGCTGGCTTGGGCCATTCCCTGACTACCTCTGTCTTTTTAGGGTCTACTGAGATGCCTTCGGCACTAACTATATGACCCAGAAAAGGCAGGCTGGTTTGAAAGAAGGAGCATTTTGACAGCTTAGCAATCAATTGCTCTTTCCTCAACACGTCCAGCACAATTTTAACGTGTTCCTCATGTTCTTCTAAAGTTTTGCTAAAAATCAGGATGTCATCGAGATAAACGATGACAAAATCCAGATCAGCAAAGATCCTGTTCATAATTGACTGAAAAGTGGCAGGGGCATTCGAGAGTCCAAAAGGTAATACTAAGAACTCATAATGGCCCACCGGTGTCCTGAATGCAGTTTTAGGAACATCAGAGTCCTTGATCTTGATCTGATGGTAACCTGACATTAAATCCAGGCTACTAAAATATTTAGAACCATGAAGACGATCGAAAAGATCATCAATCCTTGGCAGTGGATATCGATTTTTAATAGTAATTTTATTCAGCGACCTGTAATCGATTACCATGCGTAATGTACCATCTTTTTTCTTGACAAAAAGAATAGGACTGCCAAATGGTGAAGTAGAAGGCCTGATTAATCCTTTGCTCAGAAGGTCTGTGACCTGTTTTCGAACTTCGTCCTTCTCAGCCGGGCTGAGCCTGTAAATTTGTTTATATACTGTGAGTCCTTCATTTATGAGGGGAATAGTATGCACCACAGGTCTATCTGGGGGCAAGCCCTGTGGCTGTGTGGTGCACAAGACATCAGGGTAATCCTCTTTTAATTTTTCAACCCGTGCATTTGTGCATGCATCCAGCGCGGTGACATATGCGTCTGAAATGCAGCCTGAGGTGTTTGATTCAGTTGCCTCATTATTTTCAGTCCTTACAAAGACCATGAATGTAGAAGATTCCTCTGATTTCACTTCATTGCAGAAGGACAGAGCACTAATAAAAGAATTCACAGGCATTGTTTCAGTCTGTGCATCAGCCTCAGCTTCCCAATGAGGTCCTATAATTTCAGAAGGAATACAATGCATAAGGCCATCATGGTAAAAATAAGCAACTGATTCACCTTCAAAATGCAAACTGGTCCTGTGTCCTCTCAGCCAGTCTTGTCCTAATATTATATCAAAATGAGGCATTTTAATAACTGGCAAATTAAATGTCTCACTGTACTGAGCAAGTCTGATTTCCACTGTACAGCTGTCCTGGGTGTCCTGTTGACTGCCATCATAAGCAGTCACTTGCTTATGACTCTTTGGCTGTGTGTCCCATCCTCCCTTACGGACGAGGTCATCAGCAACGAAGGAGTCAGTTGCGCCTGAATCAAGCAAAATCCTGGCCTTAGTGCCATGCACTGTTCCTGACACAAGCATGCGAAGCCGCTTGTTGGGTCCTATAGGCTCGATCATGTGAGGATCAAAGAGCACTTGCATGGCCTGATGCAAGGGCTGGCTGTCCATTAAGTGCCCTGCCTGATATTCCTTCAGCACCCGCATGCCTTGCAAATTTGACCGCCAGGACCCAAAGCCTTTGGGGACCATAATGCATAAGGACAGGGCAGG
>JADMIG010000083.1 GCA_015478725.1 Chloroflexota bacterium
CCGAACTTCCAGCGCCCGGCGGGCCTGATCGGGGCCTGTCACGACCCTTCCTGATCTCGGATCGATGTCGGAAGCTGCCTGTTGCGCGGTGTGAGATGTAGTCAGTAGATGACTTGACATTCCAGCTTGGATGTGCATGCTTGGGGCGTGGTGAAGGCGAAGACTCCGGCCATGCACGTAGTCAGGGTGGTGAGCCGCCAGGGCGGACGCGAGTACACGAGCACGCTGCTCCGCAACTCGTACCGCGAGGACGGCAAGGTCAAGAAGCAGACGCTCGCCAACCTGTCCCACCTGCCCGAGCCACTCGTCGAACTCATCCGGGCCTGGCTCGCGGGCAAGCGCTTCCTGGCCGTGGGCGAGCCGTTCCCGATCCGGCGCAGTCTGCCCCACGGCCATGTCGCGGCGGTCCTCGGGATGGCTCGCTCGCTCGGGCTGCCGGGCATCGTTGACCGGCGCCCGTCGCGGCTGCGGGACCTCGCCCTGGCGCTCGTGGCCGGCCGCCTGATCGCCCCCGCCTCCAAGCTCGCCACGGCGGCCCTCCTCGGCCAGAGCACCCTGGGTGCCTGTCTCGGGGTCGAGGGTGCCGACGAGAACGAGCTGTACGGGGCGATGGACTGGTTGCTCGCCCGCCAGGCCCGGGTCGAGCGAGCGCTCGCGGCCCGCCACCTGGGAGCCGGCAGCCTCGTCCTGTACGACCTCACGTCGGTGTACGTCGAGGGGAGCCACTGTCCCCTCGCCCGCCACGGCCACTCCCGCGATCATCGCCCGGACCGCCCCCAGATCGAGTTCGGCCTGCTCACCGATGCCCGGGGCTGCCCGGTGGCGGTCGAGGCCTTCCCCGGCAATACCGCCGATCCGGCGACCGTGGAGACGCAGGTCGAGAAGCTGCGGGTCCGCTTCGGCCTCACCGACATCGTCCTCGTGGGTGACCGGGGGATGCTCACCAGTGCCCGCATCGAGCGCCTTCGGGAGATCGGCGGGATCGGCTGGGTGAGTTGCCTGCGGGCGCCCGCGATCCGGGGCCTCGTCGAGGCCGGCGACCTCCAGCTCGGGTTGTTCGACGAGCGGGACCTGGCCGAGATCACGAGCCCGGAGTTTCCCGGCGAGCGTCTCGTGGTCTGCCGCAATCCGGCCCTCGCCGCCGAGCGTGCCCGCAAGCGCGAGGCACTCCTCGCCGCGACGGAAGGTGCCCTCGGCAAGGTGGCAGCGTCGGTCGACCGGGGCAGGCTCGTGACCGCCGCCGCGATCGGCCTGCGGGCAGGACGGGTGGTGAACGCCAAGCGGATGGCCAAGCACTTCGAACTCGACATCGCCGATGGGGTCTTCGCCTATCGGCGGAAGGACGACGCGATCGCCGCCGAGGCAGCCCTCGACGGGCTGTACGTCGTCCGCACGAGCGTCGGCCCCGAGCGGCTCGACGCGCCCGCGGTCGTCGCGACGTACAAGCGTCTCGCCTCGGTCGAGCGCGACTTCCGGGCCCTCAAGGGTGACGACCTCGCGGTCCGGCCGATCTTCCACTGGCGCGAGGACCGGGTCAGATCGCATCTCTTCCTGTGCTTCCTCGCGGCCTATGTCCGCTGGCACCTCGAGGCCGCCTGGGCCCCCTTGCTGTTCCGCGACGAGGCCCCGCCCGCGCGGACCGATCCGGTCGCCCCGCCGGCACGCTCAGCCAGCGCCCTCGCCAAGGAGCGCGACCACCGGACGCCCGACGGCCTCCGGGTGGGCAGCTTCGCGACGCTCATGGCCGAGCTCGCCACCCTGACCCGCAACCGGGTCGTGCCGGCCGGGCTCGGCGAGGAGGCGGCGTTCGAGATCCCCTCCGAGCCGACGCCGCTCCAGGCCCGCGCCCTCGCGCTTATCGGAGTCTCACCCGCGAGCGTGTAGACAGAGCGCCGCAGCCTCACCAGCCGCTCTCGTGCTCGAATGTGCCCACCGGGCGTTGGAAGTTCGG
>JADMIG010000084.1 GCA_015478725.1 Chloroflexota bacterium
CCGAACTTCCAGCCCTGACCGGGCAGATCTGAACGTGGATCGGGCGTTTCGGGCCGCGCCGTTCTGACTACACGCTCGCGGGAGCGATCCCGATGAGCTCGAACGCCCGGGCCTGGAGCGGCGTGGGTTCTGAGAGGAGCTCGAAGGCCGCCCGCTCGTCTGCCCCCGCGGGCACGACCCGGTTGCGGGTCAGGGTGGCGAGCTCGGCCATGAGCGTCGCGAAGCTGCCCACCCGCAGGCCGTCGGGGGTGCGGTGGTCGCGCTCCTTGGCGATCGCGGCCGCCGAGCGTTCGGGCGGCCCGACCGGGTCGACGCGCTCGGGAGGTGCCTCGTCGCGGTACAGGAGCGGCGCCCAGGCGGCCTCGAGGTGCCAGCGCACGTAGGCCGCGAGGAAGCACACGAAGAGGTGCGCCCGGACCCGATCCTCCCGCCAGTGGAAGATCGGCCGGACGGCGAGGTCGTCGCCCTTGAGGGCCCGGAAGTCGCGCTCGACCGCGGAGAGGCGCTTGTACGTCTCGACGACGGCGGACGTGCCCAGGCGCTCGGCCGGGACGGACGTCCGCACGACGTACAGCCCATCGAGGGCTGCCTCTTGCGCGATCAGGGTCTCCCTGCGCTCGAAGGCGAAGACCCCGTCGGCGATCGTGAGCTCGAAGTGCTTGGCCATCTTCTTGGCGTCGACGACCCTCCCTGCCCGCAGGCCGATCGCGGCGGCGCTCCGCAGGCTGCCCCGGCCGACCATGCCGGCGACCGTCCCGAGCGCCTTCTCCGTCGCGCCGAGGAGCGCCTCGCGCTTGCGGGCCCGCTCGGCTGCGAGCGCCGGATTGCGACACACCACGAGGCGCTCGCCCGGGAACTCCGGGCTCGTGATCTCGGCCAGGTTGCGCTCGTCGAAGAGCGACAGCTGGAGGTCACCCGCGTCGACGAGACGGCGGATCGCGGGGGCCCGCAGGCAGCTCACCCAGCCGATCCCGCCGGTCTCGCGGAGGCGCTCGATCCGGGCGGAGGTGAGCATCCCCCGGTCGCCGACGAGGACGATGTCGGTGAGGCCGAAGCGGGCCCGCAGCTTCTCGACCTGAGCCTCCACAGTGGCCGGATCCGCGGTGTTGCCGGAGAAGGCCTCGACCGCGACCGGGCAGCCCCGCTCATCGGTGAGCAGACCGAACTCGATCTGCGGGCGGTCCGGCCGATGGTCGCGGGAGTGGCCATGGCGCGCGAGCGGGCAGTGGCTCCCCTCGACGTACGTGCTCGTGAGGTCGTACAGCACGAGGCTGCCCCGCTCGAGGTGGCGGGCCGCGAGCGAGCGCTCCACGCGCGCCTGGCGGGCCAGGAGCCAGTCCATCGCCCCGTACAGCTCGTTCTCGTCGGCGCCGTCCACGCCGCATGCCGCACCGAGGGTGCTCTGACCCAGGAGGGCCGCCGTGGCGAGCTTGGACGCAGGGGCGATCAGGCGAGCCGTGACAAGGGCGATCACGAGGTCCCGGCTGCGCGACGGCGCCCGGTCGAGGAGTACCGGCAGCCCGAGGGAGCGGACCATCCCGAGGACCGCCGCGACGTGGCCGTGGGGCAGGCTCCGGCGGATCGAGATCGCTTCGCCGGCGGGCAGGAAGCGCTCGCCGCGCAGCCAAGCCCGGATGAGCTCGACCAGGGGCTCGGGCAGGTGGGACAGATTGGCGAGCGTCTGCTTCTTCACCCTGCCGTCCTCGCGATACGAGTTGCGGAGCAGGACGGACACGTACTCGCGGCCCTTCTGGCGGCTCACCACCCTGACTACGTGCATCGCTCCGGTACGCGCCTTCGGCATACGACCAGTATGCACAAAGCGCGCCAGGAGTCAATCCTATTACTGCCTACATCCGGCAGCGCGCGAGACCACACTCGGGGCTCGTTCTGAACGTGGAGGAGGCCGGATCAGCCCGGATCAGGGCTGGAAGTTCGG
>JADMIG010000085.1 GCA_015478725.1 Chloroflexota bacterium
GGGCATCCCGCGCAGATGCAGCCCGAAGGATCGACACCATCGCCGATGGGTCGGCAGCCCGAGCAGTCGACCAAAGCTGGCGAGGAGCTTCGTCTCGCTCGGCGGCGGCGGGCGGATTTCCATCCTCGCCCCGAGGCGGGCAGCTTCGTTACGCTCGGAGCTGACCGTCGGTCGACTGGGCCGGGCGCGAGTCCATCGTCGAACCGCGCCGTTCGCCCCACGTGCGCAGGAGTTGCCAGACCCTTGAACGCGATCACCATGCTCGAGCGAGATCACGCCAGGGTGAAGGGGCTCCTGGCTCGACTCGACGCGACCACTCCGCGAGCGAAGGTCACGCGACGCGATCTCTTCCATCGGATCAAGGCCGCGCTGACGGTCCACGAGACCATCGAGGAGGAGATCTTCTATCCCGCCTTCAAGGCGCATCCGCGGGCCAGGGACCTCGTGCTCGAGGGCATCGAGGAACACCACGTCGTCGACAACCTGCTCGGAGAGCTGACGGACATGCCGCCGAGCCACGAATCCTGGGGTGCCAAGGCGTCGGTGATGCGCGAGAACGTCGAGCACCACATCGACGAAGAAGAGACGGACATGTTCGTGAAGGCGCGGACTACCTTCGACCGCGCCGAGCTCGAGGCGCTCGGCAAGCGGATGGCGGCGCGGAACGTTACCGCCAGGGCGTCTGTCCGGGCGCTCGCCGCCAAGCGGGAGCGATGACCGCCGGGCCGAACCGCCTTCCTGGGCGGCGGATCCGAGCGTCTCGCTCGGCGTCATCTCGGCAGGTCCCGCGGATCGTGGGTCGCCATGGACTTCGTGCGTGACGACCCTGATCTCCATCTTCGGGATCGCCGGTCGGTTCGCGGGAGCGCTGCTGACCACGGCGCTCGGGTGGGCGAGCAGTCTGCTCTTTGGACGGGTTCCCCGCTCCCACCAGATCTTCGTCATCCTCATGCTGGCGGGTTCGGTCCTCTGGATCGTCCTGCTCCTCGGCTTCTTCCTGCCGATCGTCGCCCGGTTCCTGCTCGACACGACGCCGCATCCGGCGTTCATCGACAGCGTCTGGCTGGGTGTCGCGATCGTGGTCGGCCTGATCATCCTGCCCCTGTTCATCGGCGTGGCTGGATATCTCGTCCCCGCTCAGGGTGCACGGCCCACGGGCCTCGCGATCGTTCGCGAGATCCTCAGGGGTTATCCGCTCGCGCTCGTGATCAGCGTCGTCCTCGTCTTCCTTCCGGGGGTCGGGATCGTGAGAAAGGTCGGCAGCCTGAGGCGCGGATGGTCTGACACGCACATCCCGATCGTCGTCAAGCCCGGAGGCTACGACCGCGTGGTGGCCGATCTCCAGCTGGCGCTCAGCAGTGCCGACCTGCTCGTCACCGCAAGGGATGCACCGTCAATCCTCACGGTGCCCGGACAGCTCCTCGCACGCGTTGCCGGGGGCAATGTTCGAGCGCTCCTCCCGGATCATCTCGTGGAACTGAACGGGCAGTCCCTGGAGATCGGCGTCTATCCGTCGGACATCGCGATCTCCGGTGCACGACGTGAGCGGACGAGGGCCCGAGCTGCGATCCTCAGCCGACTTGCCACGACGTCTGCTCACCTGACGACGAGTGCGGAGTCGCAGGCGGTGGAAGACCGCCTCGAACGCCTCGCCGGTCAGCTTCCACGGACGACCGCCGGATCGACATCCGTCGCGGCGGCCGAATTCGCGGCCATCGATGCGACGTTGCTGGACCTGGATGTCGCCACGCACGAGTGGGACCTCCTCTATCGATTGCGCCTGCAGGTCGAGCGGGACGGACTCGCTGGCACGAGTCCCGGAACAGCCTTCCCGGGCCATGGCGCGGGTTCCGGGCGAGCACCCGTCGGCGTCGCTCGCTCGACGGGGTCGTAGGG
>JADMIG010000086.1 GCA_015478725.1 Chloroflexota bacterium
TTCGTGCGTCCAGACAGTTGGAGGTGATGCGATAGAGCAGATCTGACAACGACAAGCTCGTCGTCGCCTGCCGGTGCAAGTCCGGTCCGGGTAGCTACCAGGAGGCCCGGTAGCAGGCTGGCCGCTCGGTCTGGAAACGGTCCGGGTCGAAGCCCAGCGTCGAAAGCCCCTCTGGGGGAAGCAAATGTGCGGTCCGTAGCATGAAGCGAAGCCTGCCACGTCGTTAGAGGCCCTGCCCTCGGGCGGGGAAGAGGGAGAGCCGAGCCCGGGAATTCGGGGCGAAGGCCATGGAAGCGGTGAAGACCCTGGAGTTGCAGCCGCCAAGAACTCCCCGGCGCATGGGGCGTGGAACGCACAGAAGGTGGCGACGGGAACTGGAGAGGCCCTCCCCGGCCCGATGGTCTGCGAATCGAGCCATCGGAGCGCCGAGCCCTATAACCGTTACGCCGGGAAGTGGGCATCGAGCCGGGTGGGCGTCGGAGGCGGTCGTAGTACCGATCGAGCCGAGCGGACAACACAACCGCCGGTGAGGGAAGGGCCGCTACTTCGTCGGTGCGTTTCGAACAGGAAAGGGCTGGTGAGTGCCTTCATGGCTAGTCCCGCCGAATTGAACAAAGTCCAAAGTCTGCAACGAACGCTCTACCGGACGGCCAAGGCCGACCCCGGACGACGGTTCCATGCGCTCTATGACAAGGTCCATCGCAGGGACGTCTTGGAGCGTGGATGGTTCCAGGTGCGCCAAAACTACGGCGCCCCTGGCATCGACCGCAGGACCATCGACGACATCGAGGAATACGGGGTCACCCGACTCCTCGACGAGCTGGCTGCGGAGCTTCGGGATCATCGCTATCGGCCACTGCCGGCCCGCCGGGTGTGGATACCCAAACCCGGTTCGGACGAACGGCGGCCGCTGTCGATCCCCGCAATCCGTGACCGCATCGTGCAAGCAGCTGTGAAGACGGTGATTGAGCCGATCTTCGAAGCTGACTTCCAGCCGTGTAGCTTCGGTTTCCGACCGAAGCGCTCGGCGCATGATGCCCTCCAAGTCCTCATTGACGAGGCATGGAGGGGACGCCGATGGGTGGTCGAGACGGATATTGCCTCGTGTTTCGAAGCGATTCCCCACGACCAGTTGATGCAGACGGTTGAAGAACGCATCTGCGATCGCCAGATCCTGAAACTCCTGCGGGCCATGTTGGCCGCCGGGGTGATGGACAGCGACGTGGTGCTCCGTGCCGATACCGGCACACCCCAAGGTGGGGTGGTGTCCCCGTTGCTCTGCAACGTCTACCTGAACCGGCTCGACCGGGTGTGGAAGACGAAGGGCGTGGGGCAACTGGTGCGTTACGCCGATGATCTGGTGGTGATGTGTGCGACCCGCCAGCAGGCCGAGTATGCCCTCGGGCTACTCACCGACCTGCTGGCCGATCTCGGCCTGGAGCCCAAGGCATCCAAGACCCGGATCGTGCACCTGGAGGAGGGGGGCGAGGGATTCGATTTTCTCGGCTTCCACCACCGCTGGGTGCGGGCTCAATCACAACACGCTCGACAAGTGATGTTCCTCGCCCGCTGGCCTTCGGACAGAGCGATGCAGCGAGTGCGCAGCCGAGTGCGTGAACTCACGCCTCGGCGACGCCTTCGGGTGCCGATCGAAGTGATCGTGGAGGACCTCAATCAAGTCCTCCGTGGCTGGGCCGGGTACTTCCGTTACGGAAACTCGACTCGACACTTCGAGAAGGTGCGGGACCATGCGTTGGAACGCCTGGCGCTTCAGGTGGCCAAACGCCATCACCGCCCCCGGCGCTATGGCTGGTCGGTTGTTGCCTTCCAGTCTCCCAATCAGCTTGGTCTCATCACGCTGTCCGGAACCGTCGTTGCCCCCAGACCCTTTAGGG
>JADMIG010000087.1 GCA_015478725.1 Chloroflexota bacterium
CGGGGTGCGCCCGCACGCACGTGTTGTTGCCGGTGCGGGCTCTGCTGCGGCGCGCGGACACCGTCGAGGTGATCGGCGCCGCGCTGGGGCTGGGGGCGGCGGGTCGAGGACATCGACAGATCGCCGAGCGGCTGCAACGTCCGCCCGCGACGGTGCGCGGCTGGCTGCGCCGGTTCGGTGGCCGGGCCGAGGCGCTGCGGTCGGGGTTCACCGCGCTGCTGGTCGGGTTGGACCCGCTGGCGGTGCTCCCGACCCCGGCCGCGACCGGGCTGGGTGACGCGGTCGCCGCGGTCCTCGCCGCGGCGGTGGCCGTCGTCGGGCGGTGGGGCGCGGTGGTGAGCGGGTTGTCGGCGTGGGAGCTGGCGGTCGCGGTCACCTCCGGTCGGCTCCTGGCCTCGACCGGCACCCCGATGTCGATCAACACGAGTCGCCCCTGGTGAGGTGATCACCGGACCGCCAGGCTCCGCGCGGACGATCTTCCGAGCGTGAGGAGTGGCAGTGACCGAGATCGATGAGCAGGCGCGGCGGCGGGCGGAACGGGCCCGGCGGGTGGCGCTGTTCCGCTATGAGCTGGTCCAGGAGGTGATCGACCCGACGCTGTCCACCCGCCAGCGTGGGGTCCTGGTCCGTGGGCTGGCCCAGCGCGCCCACGCCGGCCCGTTCGGGGAGCAGGTGCGGGTGTCGCGGCACACGATCGACCGGTGGGCGAGGTTGTGGCGGGCCGGCGGGTTCGAGGCACTGGTGCCTCAGCCGGCCCGGGTGCAGGCCCGCACCCCGGCCGAGGTGCTCGCGGTGGCCGCGGCGCTCAAGCGGGAGAACCCCGGGCGCACCGCCGCGCAGGTGGGGCGGGTCCTGCGGGCCCAGTCGGGGTGGGCGCCCTCGGAGCGGACCCTGCAACGCCACTTCGAACGCCTCGCCCTCACCGGCGCACTCGGCGGCGACGACGGGCGCGAGGGTGCGGCCGCGCCGGCGGTGTTCGGCCGGTTCGAGGCCGACCGGTGCAACGAGCTGTGGGTCGGTGACGCCCTGCACGGCCCCACCGTCGGCGGCCGCAAAACCTACCTGTTCGCGTTCTTGGATGATCGGTCTCGGGCGGTGATGGCCGCCCGGTTCGGCTACCACGAGGACGTCGTGCGCCTGGCCGCGGCGTTGCGCCCGGCGTTGGCCGCCCGCGGCGTCCCGGAGTCGATCTACGTTGATAACGGGTCCGCCTTTGTCGATTCCTGGCTGCTGCGCGGCTGCGCGAGCCTGGGGATCAAGCTGGTGCACTCCACGCCCGGCCGCCCGCAGGGCCGTGGGAAGATCGAACGGTTCTTCCGGACCGTGCGCGATCAGTTCCTCGTCGAGCTCACCGCCGACCGCCTCGCGCAGGTGGGTGACCTGGGCGGGCTCAACCGGCTGTTCACCGCCTGGGTCGAGACCGTCTACCACCCGGGCGTGCACTCCGAGACCGGGGCGCCGCCGCTGGCCCGCTGGAGCGAAGGCGTGCCCGACCCGCTGCCCCGCCCGTCCCCGGCGGCTCTGCGGGAGGCGTTTCTGTGGAGCGAGTACCGCACGGTCGCCAAGACCGCGACGGTCTCGCTGCACGCCAACCAGTACCAGGTCGACGAGCTGCTCATCGGGCGTCGCGTCGAGCTGGTCTTCGACCCCTTCGACCTCACCGAGCTCGCCGTCCGCTACAGCGGACGCAGCTTCGGGGTCGCCGTGGCGTTCACCATCGGGCGCCACTCCCACCCCAAGGCCCGCCCCGAGCAGCCCGACACCGCACCCGAACCGACCGGGATCGACTACCTCGCGCTGATCGACACCACCCACACCCAGCGGCTCGAAGCGCGGATCAACTACACCACCCTGCTCCACAGCACCGACGGCACCGACGGCACCGACGGCAC
>JADMIG010000088.1 GCA_015478725.1 Chloroflexota bacterium
CAGTCCTTTCGCTCATTTTCATGGGGGTTTGGCAGAAACAGTAACCAACATGGTGTAGATGTAGATGTCGGGTGAGAAGCCTGCCAAGCCCAAAATGCGGGTTTGTAAGTGGGAAAGTGGGGTTAGATGGTGCAACACTGCTCCAGCATGATCAATAATTGTCAGCGTCAGCCCACGAAAGCTCTCCAGCATTCGCTCCGTGGTCGGGCGGCTGGTTGTGGCTTTGGGTTGCCCCGCATACAGTCCCACCAACTCTGTCCCCTCCTCAGCCAAGTGCCGCCGCACCACAAACTCCAGCAGCGCCAACACTCGCACCCCAAGGCTCAACAGTCGCACCAATCCTTTGGCGTGGTCGTCGCGTTGCAGGTAGAAGGGGCTCAAACTCAGTGGCGCTCCCTTCAAGCGACCAAAGCTCTGCTCGATCAGGTATTCTTCCCGATAGCACAGCACCGCCGCTTCCAGCGACAACCCCTCCGCCCCTCGGTTGGTCGCGTACACTCGCCAGCCCAAACCGGCACTTGCTCGCCCAAGCGCCTCTTGGTCCACTTGCACATTGATGCTGAAGTCCCATCGCTGCTCAACACGAGCCTCTCTCTCTTTGTAGGCGCGCACTTCCCTGTGCTGCCACTGCTCGCTCAGTTGCACGACCAACAAGTCCCCTACGCGGTAACGCTCCAGGATGGCACCTATCACCTGTTCAAGGGCCGCCTTGTCGGTTGGTCTGTTTTTACCGCGTCGCCGCCCGTTCAGTGCCATAATCTCCTGTTGTGCCCCAGCAAGCCGCTTGTGCAACCCTTGTTCTTGGCTTTTGGAAGCACTAATGGAGCGCACTACCAGACGGCGCTCTTGCCAGGTGAGTTGGCGGCCTTCATACTGAGCAGCCAGTTGCACTGTGTGCTCGTAGCCAACGGCGATCTCCACTTCTTCCCCGTCGGCACGCTTGCGTTTCACCGTCACAAGGGGCTGAGTTTTGTCCAACACCCCGGCCAGATAGAGTATTTGCCAGTCAGGGGGCAACTGCTTAGTGGGCAGGGGCATCAGGTAGAAGTCACCTCCCTCCTGCACAAAGGCGCGGGTGTCGAGGGCGGCCATCTTGCTGTCGCCAACATAGAGCAACCCACCCCGCCCCAGGCTGCTACGCACCCGCCGGATCACCGGGCAGTACAAAGGGTCATCGGCTGCTTGCCCGGGGAGCACATTGGTGACCAATGGCAGGGGCAGTGGGTCAAGACTGGCCAGCATCACCTTGAGTTGGGGCAGGTCGGGCCGTTTGTCTTTGGAGTGCCCAAAAGCAAACAGGCCGCCTTCATCAACGCCCCAATAGCCACTGGAGGTGGTACTGTCCAGGCGTACCCGCTCGGCGGGCAAGTCGTAGACACGCAGCAGGCAACGGTTGAGGGCAGCCTCGAACAGGTTCCATTGTTCGTCTTTGCTGAACAGTTCGAGCAGGCGAGCCAAGCGGTCATCAGTGAAGTCCAAGGCGCGCACCGATTGACCGGTTGCCTGCTGCAAAGTGATCAAGCAGCGTTCAGCCCAGGGTTGCACATGGCTGAGGCGGTGGTCGGCTTGGGAGAGCACATGGGCGAGCCAGATGGTGGTAACCCAGCCGGGGTCAAGCCCCTGCCAGTTGCCGTGGGCAGAGAAGTACGAATTAAGCAGGTTGGGCAGTTCCATCTGTTTCATTTGCGCCAGCAAGAGCGGGATGTCGTCCACCCGCTCCGTCGTAATATTCAGTGTCTCGGTCATGCCGAGACCTTACCCAAATTCGCTCAACTTGTCCAGATTTGAGCGAAAGGACTG
>JADMIG010000089.1 GCA_015478725.1 Chloroflexota bacterium
TGCAGCTCCTCGAAGAGAATCGAAAAGAGATTTCGATCTCGAACGAGGAATCGAAGGAAAACGCTTCGATTCCCCAGGGAGGTCAGCCATGACCGACTTCGCTTTCTCAATGGAAGCAGCGCACATATCGCTAGCCAGCAGAGACGACGGGTGGACACTGAACAGCGTCGTACCCATGGCACCCGTACCGCTCATCGATGGTACTGCGTTTCGCGGTTACATTGTACTCCTAGAGCGCACAGAGCAGCCCAACATCGTCACTGGTTATGACCTGGTCGCCTGGAACGGACAGAAATACAACGTGATGAACTGCGATCATATGGCAGTTTGCTTAGCAAAGTAACCATAATACGGTTTCAAGGAGGTCACGAGGATATGCGCATCGTAGCATGGAATTTTCTATGGGTCTTGGTTGCCGGCGTGCTCTGCATCATCTTCCTGGGGCCTTCGCTGGGGATCGCTATTGGGCTTGGTTGCCTTTGCGCTCTCCTCGTGTACACATTGTTTTTCGGGCGAAGTGAGGAGCCGTAGTATTCACAAAGGAAGCGAGCTAGACGATGGGCAATGAGCACAACATCAAATGTGACGCTTGCAAAAAACCTGTGCAGAAGACAGGGGAAACAACGCGCACCATAACCTTTGCGTGTCCATGCGGGCAAACAACGTATACCCGTAGCAAAGGCTTATAACAGCATCAGAATTCAAAGGGAGTGCCAACCATGGAAGAACCAAACTATAGTAGCGACGAAGACAGCGCAGCCCTGGGTCTGCAAGAAGCTTTGATCCTGCGATCCCGCGCAGAGACAACGTCGCCAACAACGATGCCACGCGTCTATCGCCCACCGCTAGGTGGCCCGTTACGCTGGCAGGACGATGCCAGCGGAGAGCTTCCTCGTGTGATGCTGGCGTTCTTTGAGCGACGGCGTAAGCTCACGCCTGCTGAGATTGAGCGCGTGCGTGACTACGGCGAATATTACATCGATGCGCCGATGTGGGGATGCAACCCCTACGTAGACGAAGAAGGGCGGGCGTATTTCGCGAGGCTGCGCACGCAGATCAAGGTGGCTCGCACGGTGGGCGATCTAGACCAATGGATTCATGCTTGTTTGGAAATCGGCATTGATCCCTATTAAATGGAGAGGAGGCAGGAACATATGCCACGCATGGCATGGTTTGTTTACCCAGAAACCTTTGCACTGCAAGGGCCAGTCTACGACGGCTCCAACAGCGTTGCCTATTGCTCAGTCGAGTGCGCAGAAGCAGACCGAGCCAACGAAGACGCGCTCTTTGAAGCCAACGCTGACGAAGGCGAGCAGTGCCCGGTGTGCGGCAAGATCATCGTCAATATCCCTCCAACACCATCGAAGAAAGCCGATGAGGCATCATCATGAACGAGGGACACTTCGGCACCAAGAAGCTGACGCTGCACGGCGTGGAACTCTGGTGGATTTGCCGCAAAACCAATGGCCGCCTGGTCCCGTATGCCGATATCCTTGCTCCCACAGGGTATGGCTTCAAAAACCGTGCAAAGGCAGAGCGGGCGGCGCAAGGCATCGAAGAGCGGCTACAACAGACAGCACAGAAAAGCGAGGGAAGCAATGCCTGACACCACCACAGTGCTATTCTTGCAGTGGCCCGCGCATCTCGACGCCCTACCGCCCTGCTTCCACTGTTGTGGCAAGCAATGGCGACGCGAACCTGAATCGAACACCTGGCTCTGTCGCTGCTACTTTGAACCATCACGGCGGCGGCGAGATCGCT
>JADMIG010000090.1 GCA_015478725.1 Chloroflexota bacterium
ACCGAGGGTGATCGAAAACCCCGGAATGGGTGATCGGATTCAGCGGAATACGCACGCGGTCGCGATCCGGGCGACGATCGAGGATCGCTCAGGCGCCTGCTCGTCGAAGTCGACATCGAGCGAGAGTTCCTGGAAGCGACCACGGATCGTCGTGATCATCATGTGCTTGATCGAGAATTCCACGTTCGCGTGGGCGGCGTCGAGCGTCCATTCGGTCATCGGGATGGTCTCCTCAGACGGCTTCGCGCTGCGGGCTGCGTGGCCTGGTCCGGGAGAACGCTCGTCCGTAGTTGTGCAGGCAACTATGCCGCGCGAGTGTCGCACTGTCAAACCGGGGCACCCTCGCCACGACCGCCTGATCGTGCCGCCGGTCTCACACCGATGGAGAAACCGCTCTGAGCGAACGATCGTTCTCTCCCCTCGAGTAAGGGCGCTACGGACTTGTGCACGACCGATGGCCGCGGTCGAGCCCGTCACGATCAGTGAATGGTGCATGATGGAGCGGCCGTGGGCCCTATCCGGCGTCGGTCAGCTGGACGATCCCGAGCAGGTTCCCCTCGGTGTCCAGTACGCTGCGCTCCGGAGACGTCGGACCCGACGTTGCGGATGTCGGCTCTCACTGGATTGGCCAGGCGGTCAGCCGGACGACGGTTTATTCGCGCAGAGCGAACCTCTCGACAGGTGGGCGGGGGAGAGAGGCCTCGCGCACAGAGCATCATCTCACTTGGCCCGACCATATGAGCCCGTCGTCATCGCGTACTCCCGAACTCCGCAAGCAGCCTGGGATCAGCCTCCAGAGCGATCAGAAAAGTTCTAGTGGCGTTGACTGCGCCCCGCGCGTCAGCCTGAACTAGGCCTGAACGATCGATTCCAGCGCTTGCACCGCCGTGATCGGGTCTGCATGGCGATGCACGACCCTCCAGTCGCCCTCTTCACGCCGGAATATGCTCGTCACACGGAGCGCAACAGGCGCCAGCTCCTGACTTCCACCAACCTGGGCCTTGAACCGCTCCACCTCGACCGTGAATCCAAGGTCGCCCGACGCGTACGTGGCGATGTTTTCGAAGGCCGTCACCTGGCCCTTTCGAAAGTTCTGTATGGCTGACTCCAGCGTCTCGGACACCTGTTCCCACCCATGCGCAATCGGGATCGAGCCTCTATGCGCTGTCGCCTGCGGCCCCGCAAGGCTGACATCGTCGCGGTGGGAGAACATCTCTTTGGCCGGCCCCACGTTTCCCTTGATGAACTCGCTCAGCCACGTGTGATTTCTCTCGATGGCTTCGTCGAAGTCTGGAGAGTCCATGAGCTTCACCTCCAATCCCAGGCGATGACCGCCATATCGGCCTAGCCTAGATCGACAGCGTAGCCGCGCGCGGACGATGCCGCCCTTCGTCATCTCCACCTCTGGAAGGCGGGCAGCAGCCTTGTATCAGCTGCCCGACGCCCTGGAGCAGCTCCGCTGCCACCTTGACCTGGCCGCCGATGCCGGCGAGCTCCATGCCACGCCGGAACACATCGCCGCTGAGGCCGCGGCGAGCGCTCCGCCGGCGGCGACCTGACTGACGGGAAGAGCGGGCCGCCACGGCGGCCGATCAAGACCTGCCCACACTGGAGGGAGCGACCGGACCACAAGCCGGAGTCCCAAGACCGCGCGCTCGGTGGTAATCTCGGGCTGCTGGCCATCGCCGGCGCCTCCCGAGCGGGAGTAACTCAGCTGGCAGAGTGTCTGCTTCCCAAGCAGGTCCTTGCT
>JADMIG010000091.1 GCA_015478725.1 Chloroflexota bacterium
GACACGCAGTTGAGGCACAAGATGTTGACAGGGCGCAGTCACCTGTGTCGCCTGTGAAGCCAGTGCTTCCGGTGCGGCCGGTTGCGCCCGTGAGACCGGTGGCCCCTGCGCATGCATTGAATATGTGAATAACCCACTCAGTACATGCAATAAAAACCATTGACACGCAGTTGAGGCACAAGATGTTGACAGGGCGCAGTCACCTGTGTCGCCTGTTGCACCAGTCCTTCCGGTGCGGCCGGTTGCCCCCGTGAGCCCGGTGGCCCCTGTGCAAGCATTAAACATGTGGTTCATCCCACTGAATATGAATCCACTAAAGCGTTGGATCAATGTAGCGGCAATGTGCATCATGGTTCTCAGCTCAGTCACAGAACAAAACATCTTTGGTGCAATGGATCCCATTGACACATAGTTGAGGCACAAGTTGTTGACAGGGGCGCAGTCACCTGTGTCGCCTGTGAAGCCAGTGCTTCCGGTGCGGCCAGCCGCGCCGAAGGCCCCTGTGCAAGCATTGAAAACGTTTGATCGAGCCCACACATGTACGTCGACATTCAAATCACTGAGCTGCGATGCGTCATCAAGTATTCTGTGCTCAGGCCGTGGAACGAACGTATTTGGTGCAATGGGTTTCATTCGCGCAGTGTCAGAGCATCAGATGGTACCCATTAATAGTCACCTGTGTTGCCGGTTGCGCCAGTGCTTCCGGTGAGGCCGGTCGCGCCTGTGAGGCCGGTTGCGCCGGTGGACCCTGTGCGAGAAAGTGTATGTGATCAAGAGCCTGTGCGACTGTTAAACTTTTGCATGTCAATCTGCAATTCACTCAGCTGCAACGCGGTCTTCTTACTCCGTCCTGAGGCAGTCGACGAAACGACGTTGGTTCAATAAAATCCATTGGCACACAGTCAATGCACCAGATGCTGCTGATATGCGTCACCTGTCGCGCCAGTGTCTCCGGTGAGGCCGGTAGCTCCAGTGAAGCCGGATGCGCCGGTGGACCCTGTGCGAGCAACATATATGAGATCGAGTACAACACACCTAAGTCCACCTCCAGATTAATAGGCTTCATTGTCCCTAAACAATCCTGTGCTTAGGCATGGAGTTGAACATTTTTGGTGCAACGAAATTGATGGACATGCAGTCAGTACACCATATGGTACGTATTTTCAGTCACCTGTCTCGCCAGTGCTTCCGGTGAGGCCCGTCGCGCCTGTGAAGCCGGTTGCGCCGGTGGAGCCTGTGGGAGCAACGTATATGTGATCAAGTTCAACACACCTGAGTCTACCTACAAATCACCCAGCTGCAACGTCCCTGAACAATCTGTGCTCAGGCATGGAAGAATACATTTGCCTGGCGCTTTTCAATTCATCGGCACGCAGTCAGTGCAGCAGATGGTACTCAAGAATAGGCACCTGTGTCGCCTGTTGCGCCAGTGTCTCCGGTGAGGCCGGTAGCCCCTGTGAGGCCGGTTGCGCCGGTGGACCCTGTGCAAGCGACATATATGTGGTCAAGATTTGTGTGATCGTTGAACATATGCATGCCAATCTTTAATTGAGCTACGTGCGGTCTACCGACTCCGTCCTGAGGCCTTGGACGAAGCAATTTGGTGCAATATGATTCATTGGCACACAGTCAATGCAACAGATGCTGCTGATATGCGTCACCTGTCGCGCCAGTGTCTCCGGTGAGGCCGGTAGCTCCTGTGAAGCCGGATGCGCCGGTGGACCCTGTGCGAGCGA
>JADMIG010000092.1 GCA_015478725.1 Chloroflexota bacterium
CTAGGAGACTGTTGAACAAACGGCATTCGTCGAGTTCACAGCCTTGGAGTTGGTAATCGACGGAGCTCGAGCAGTCCGGGGGGGCATGTTTGGCTGCTGAGGATGGGTTTCGGCGGCCGGAGCGTGCCCATAGCTCTCCTTCGGGGTCCTACATACCGAGGATCCACTCTCCGTCGTGCTCCAGTCCGAGGTTGACCAAGCGCCGGAGGTTGATTGCGGCAATGCGCAGCGAGAGGCCGAGTTGGTTCTTCTCCACTCCTCGGAATCGCACTCGCCGGTGGTTGTCGGCCACCAGCCACGCGATGGATCGTTCGACCATCGGTCGCCATTGTCGGTAGTCCTCGGCAAAGTCGCCTTCCCTCCACGCCCGGCGGGACTCGACCAGTTCTTCGTCATGGGGGTGCAGACGGAGGGTCCGCCCGTCCTTGGATGTTGTGCACTGTTCCCGAAGCGGACACCCCTTGCAGCGAACTCCGAACACCGCGTGGCGCTTGGATGTGATCGTGACTGTGTGACCGGCTGGACAGGTGGCCGTGCGAGCCTCGTAGTCGACGAAGAAGTCCTCTCGTTCGAATCCACCGGGGACAGCTGGCGTTGTCGGCCAGGGCTTGATGGCCCGCTGATGCTCGGCTTTGCCCAGTGCGTTGAGCGTCTCACCCGATCCATAGGCACCGTCGGCGAGGACCTGCAGTCCGGGGTCTTCTCCTTCCAACAGCGCCACCCCGGTGGGTCCGTCCGCAGTGTTGGCCGGGGTGAGGGCAGCAGCGGTGACAAGACCGGTCTCGGGCTCGATGGCGATGTGGGCCTTGAAGCCGTCCCGGTACTCGGATCGGGATTTGTGCATGTGGCGGGCCTCGGGGTCGACGGTCGAAATGACCCGGTCAGGGGCTACTTTTCGGGCGATGAGCCAGGTGCCGTCGTCTCCTTGTTCGACATCCTGGCCGGCCACCAGAGCCAGCAGCCCGAGTGCCGAGGTGGACTCTGCCTCTTCGATCTCGTCTTCGAAGGCGGCGAGCAATGCCAGGGCATCGTTGACCAGTCCATCGACCAGAGCAGCCTTGGCCACCGGGTCGTCCCAGGCGATCAGTGGCTTGCCCGAGGTCTCGTAGTCGTGAGCGGCGAGGGTGACGGCCATCGCACCGGGAACAACCCGGCGCACCCGCCGGATGGCGGCGATCAACTGGGTGACGGTGTCCTGGGTAGCCACAGCATCGTCAAGCAGCGTGGAGTCGAGGGCTCGGCGGGTCTTCCCCTTCAGCACCCCAGTGGCATCGATGACCGACCGAACGGCGTCGAAGATTCGCTCGGGATGCTCGGACTTGCGCAACCTCGTCCGCCAATAAGTGAGGACCGAGAAGTCGAAGCCCTCGTCATCCAAGGCCAGACCGCAGGCCACCTTCCAGCTGATCCGGTCTCGGAGCGCCCGAGCCGCATCCCGATCGGACAGACCCTCCAGCGCCTGGAGGACCATGACCGATGCCACCACGTCGGCGGGGATCGACGGCCGACCACGGCCGGAAGGGAACAGGTCCTCGAACATCTCGTCGGGGAACAGGTCGTGGCGATGATCGGCCAGGAACGCCTCAACGCTGCCGTCAGGAACCAGCTGACGACACAATGCTGCAGCGTCGAGCAGCTCAGGGTTAGATTCGCTTCGTCCTTGCACCCACCAATTCTCGACGATCTGGCCGCAAATCGCGAGCACCAACGGGAGAATTGTTCAACAGTCTCCTAG
>JADMIG010000093.1 GCA_015478725.1 Chloroflexota bacterium
GGGTGCGTTTCATTTTTTTGCAAAGGGCAGGAAGATGGTAGAATAGGGAAAAAAGACCAGGAGAGGCAGAGATGAAAGCGAAGAAGAACAAACAGGAACGCAGTGAGCAGATTCAGCAGGTGAGCGCAGGACTGCAAGACGTGCTGGGGATGACGCAGTGGCGCAAGGAGCATCCCAAGGCGACATGGCAAGAGATCGAAGCGGCGGTGGATGAACGGATCACCCAACTGCGGGCCCAGATGATCGAGGATGTGGTGCAGATGAGTGACAGCGAGGACTGGAGTCAGAAGCCCCAAGCAGAGCGACCGACGTGTGCCAGATGTGGCAAGCCGCTCTCGGCACGCGGAGCCCAGACGCGCTGGATCCAAACGAATGGAGGGCAAGCGGTCAAGCTGAGGCGAACGTATGGCACCTGTCCTGACTGTGGAGAGGGGTTTTTTCCCCCTGGATGAGGAGTTGGGGCTGGTGTGTGCAGGGATGACCCCGCGCGTCGAAGAAACGCTGGTGCGTCTGGCGACGTGGATGCCCTTTGAGTCCGCTCGAGAGTTACTCAAAGATATGCTGGGAGTGCAGGTCAGCAAGGCGACGACACGCCGGGCGACGCTTGAGGCAGGAGTGGCCGCCCTAACGGTGTGGGAGGCAGAGACCAAGCACCTCAAGCAGGAGCTCCCGGAAGCGCCCCACGGAGCGGAGAAGCAAGCGATGAGTGCGGATGGTGCCTTTGTGCCGCTAGTGGGAGGCCAGTGGGGGGAAGTCAAGACGCTGGTGATCGGGGAGGTTACCCGCACCAAACGAGGGGACATCTGTACGCAACAGCTCTCCTCCTTTTCGCGGCTGGCTGATGTGGAGCACTTTGAAGAGGCGGCGCTGGTCGAGACGCATCGACGAGGGCTGGAAAAGGCGGTCGCGGTATGTGCAGTGCAAGATGGAGCCGAGTGGCTGCCAGGGGTGGTCGACTACCACCGCGCCGATGCGGTGCGCATTCTGGACTTTGCCCATGCCGCTGAGCATATCAGCGACATGAGTCAGGCGGCCAGCAGCGAGGGCCTCGTGTTGGCGGACGACTGGTTGGCGAAGCAGTTGCATGAACTCAAGCACAACGGTCCCCGTCAGGTGTTGGCTGACCTGCGCGGACTGGTGGCGAAGCATCCCAACGTGAAAGAACTCACCGACAATCTGGCGTATTTAGAGAAGCGGGAAGCGCAGATGCAGTACCCCACCTTTCAGGCAGCCGGCTGGCCCATTGGCTCTGGGTGTGTGGAAAGTGCCAACAAGGTGGTCGTCGAAGCCCGGCTCAAAGGGGCAGGCATGCATTGGCAACGGCACAACGTCAACCCCATGCTCGTCTTACGCAATGCGGTCGCTAATGGGCGTTGGGAGGAGACGTGGCAGGCCTCGACGAGGCAGCGGCAGTCGACCCACAAGCAGCAGCGAGCTGAGCGCACCCAAGCGCGATGGGAACAAGCGATGGCTCGCTTGCTGAAACTGTGGCTGTGCTGTAGGCCGCCGACTCCACGTCCTCCGGTTGACCCACTCCCTCCTGCCGTGAGCCAACCGATTTCAGCTCCGGCGGAAGTCGCTGCAGGTCCTCACCGTCCTGCTGCCAATCATCCCTGGAGGCGGTCTCTCGTTGTCCGACCCACAGAGGGAGTCCTTGCAAAAAAATGAAACGCACCC
>JADMIG010000094.1 GCA_015478725.1 Chloroflexota bacterium
CCCGGATCCACCGAACCCGGTCGTCCGACCGGCTGACGAGGCTCGGACAGGATCTCATGACCCGTCGACGGCAGCAACGCTCCGTAACCATGGCCAACGGCGGTCGGATGACCAGCAGACCGGCCTCGGGTGACGCGCCGGACGCCCTGCAGCCGATTTCCTCCCACGCTGACGCCAGCCCCCCGGAGCGGCCGATGGGTGCGGTGCGACCGTCAGGCGAGAAGCGGGATCGCCCGGAGGCGCGCGAGGGCGGCGGCGAACTCGGCGGCCCACGGCCAGCGCGCCGGGAAGTGGAGCGTCAGCCGCCGTGCACTCCGGGTGCACCGCCCAGCAAGGCCGAACAGCCGCCGCCGGAGGGTCTTGGTGGTGACGATCCCGGCACCCAGGCCGATCCGGGCCGTCCAGCGGGCGAGGTTGTGGGCCAGCACCTGGACCGCGAGCCAGGCGGCGTTGGCGGCGAACTTCCCCGACGGCAGGTGGTTGAGCCCCATCCCGTACTTGAGGTCCCGGATCGCGTTCTCGATCTCGGCATGGCGGCGGTGATCGGCCTCGAGCGAGAGGGTGTCGCCAACCCGGTCGGTGATGAACGGGTGGTAGGCATAGAGGGTGAGGAGGGCGAGCTGGGAGCCCTCCTTGGGACGGACGCGCCGGACGATCAGGCGGACCGGTGTCGCGTCCTTCTCGGTGGCGAACGGGGTGTAGACGACCTCCGCCACGTCGGCGCCGCCCGCGATCGGGTACGCGATCGGGGTCCACTCCTCCTCCGGGATCGTCTCGATGCGCGCGCGCATGGTCCCGTGCATGCGGAGCGTGATGCTGAAGCGGACGTCCATCTTCCGGCAGACGGCCACGACGGCGTGGGCATAGAACCCGGAGTCGGCCCGCATCGTGAGCTCGCCGGTCGCGCCGGCGTGCCGGACCCGCCCGATCGTCTCGCACAGGAAGTGGGCGGCACCCCGGACGGTGTTGGCCCGGCCCTCGCGCAGGCGCGCCATCAGGACATCGCCCGTGCCCGCCGCGACCGCGAGGAGCGGGTGGTAGCCGCGCACCTTGGTGTAGCCGTGGTGGAGGGCGCCCTCCTTCTGGAGGCCGTACGTCTCGCAGATCGTCGAGTCGAGGTCGATCGTGAGCGGAGCATCGCCAGGTCCCGCTCCCGCTGCCCAGGCCCGGGCGAGGAGATGGCGGCTGACGGCGTCGAGCTGGCGGACGTGGCCCCAGCGGAAGCTGCGCAGGAACGTGCCGAGCGTCGACGCCGCCTTCACGACGAACCCGAGGACGCCCTCCGTCCCGCCCGCCTGGAGCGCGGCCGCGTCGTCGATACAGTCACCACCCGCGAGGGCCGAGGCGACGAGGGTCAGGAACTTGTCCCCGACGTTCGCCCGGCCTGGCGCCGTTCCGAGGTGGAGGTGCTCCTCGACGAGTCCCTTCAGGCCGAGATGCTGGGCCAGGGTGGCGGGCAGGAGGAGGCCCGCATCGGCCACCAGACGGTCGTCGTCAAAGGCCGTGGCGAGCCGGTCGAGGCTATGGGAAGATCGCATCGAACAGGTGCTCCACTCGGTCGGGCTGATGGGGTTCTCTCAAGGCCATCATTCCCGATCAGAAGGGCACCTGTTCGTCTGTCCCGGATGATGAATCACGCCCGGGGTTCGGTGGATCCGGGCTTAT
>JADMIG010000095.1 GCA_015478725.1 Chloroflexota bacterium
TCCTGACTTCGTCACTGGGACACCCATTTTTAGAAGTTAAATAAATTGGCCAGGGTACGCTGCTCTTCATTAATAATCAAAGTCTTTTCAAAGAGTTCTTTTGACTTGGGCTTTGTTGCCTTGATGCAATAGATTGTTTTGGCTATTTCAATGGCTTTTTCAGGACTGAGCTCTGACTTGAGCTCGTTGAGTTGCCGCTCCAGCTCTTTATAGATTTTATAGGCCACAAAGGCGATGCAGACATGGGCTTCTATCCTCCGTTTTGCATAGTGGTACACGGGGCGGATCTTAAGATCGGTTTTGGACACCCTGAATGCTTTTTCAATCCTCCAAAGATGCTTGTAGTTCTCCATCACTTGTTCTTTTTCCAAAGCGGTATTGGTGAGGTACCCTTTTAACCCATCCCATTTTTTGTCGTCCGCAATTTTAGCTTGGTTCAGTGCCACTGTGATTTTCCCCTCCATTTTCAAAAACTTGTTGTAGCCTTTGTTGTTGATCTGTGCCTTGGTGAGTTGGTTGGTTTTGATCTGCTTCTCCAATTTGAAAATACCCTTTTCCCGGTTGGCATTGTCTTTCTTTGCCCTGGCCTGGGAGTAATTGACAATGAGTTTGGTCCGCCCGTTTTTTTGGATCACTTCGCTCTCTCCGTCCTTTAGCTTGAGAGCAAATATTTTGGAATTAATGGTTTGTTTTTCGTTTTTTATCCGTGCCCCTAAAATGTATTGGTGACCATTGGCCTCAAGGGATTCAATGTTCTTGTTGGACAGCAATCCGGCATCGGCCACTACGATCAAGTTGTTGAGTTTATACTTTCGTTTGAACAAGTTGATGATGGGGAGCATGGTATCGCCTTCAAACTTTTTGCCTTTGTAAATTTCGTATGCTAGCGGGTAGCCGTCCATGCTGACCAACAGCCCCAGCACGATCTGTGGGTTTTGATGTTTGCCGTCCTTGGAGAAACCGGTTTCCCTCAACCCATCTTCTTGCTGTATCTCAAAATACAAGGTGGTCACATCGTAAAAGACGATCTGGATGTTGTTGTTTAGTATCCTCCGTGTGTGGGAGTAGCTTATCTGTTGTACGGTGCGCTTTTGTGTTTTGTTCAGCTTGTCCAGGTACCTATAAACAGCCGTTTCATTGGTTTCATATCCTTCATACCGGCGCAAATAATCCACTGTCTTGAGTTTGCTCAACGGGTAGCATAGCCTTGCCAAAACTAGCTTCCTGAACAGTTCGTCTTTAATGGCGTTGAACCCGATCTGGTCAAAGAGTTTGCCCAGCAACAATTCTGTTCCCACTATTTTGATTTGCTGGATGCTGGAAAGTAACGTGTCCAGCAATTGGTCGGCCTGGGCGAAGTCCAGTTCCATCAGGCCAAGCTTTTGTTCAACCCACAGCCCCGCCTCGGCAATCAATTTTGAAATAGAGGTGGCATCAGCAGAACTGCCAATCGTTTTGGCCACACTGTACTTGCCCGTTGATTTATCTATCACCTGTATACCCACCAGGCCGCTCTTGTTTTTCTTCTGTCGGATGAACATGGCCAAAGCTAAAGACCATTTGCTGGGACACCCAAAAAAAATCAAAAAACATCAATCCCAAGTCCCTTTCAAACTATTTCGGACATCAGTAAAAAAAGTGACGAAGTCAGGA
>JADMIG010000096.1 GCA_015478725.1 Chloroflexota bacterium
CCCCAACTCTTCACGGAGCCCATTGAACTGAATTCGCCGCGTCCGCGGAAACGCCCTTCCAGTAGGGGAAACTGTGGTTGTCGAGACCCAGCTATTCCCACACAGAAGGGCACTTCCAAAGTGAACGGTAACAGCACCCGTCGCGTCGTCGTGGAACCCGGTGGCACCGGCGTCGTGGCCCACCTCGGACTGCACGCTCTGGGCTCCTTCGCCGACCGGTTGGGGCTCGGGGATGCGTTGTCTGCGTCCATCCCCTGGGCCGGTAACGGTGTCCCGCTCCACGATCGGGGGAAGGTCCTGACCCAGATGGCGCTCACCCTCGCCGGTGGCGGAGAGAGCTGCCTCGACATCGAGCACCTGCGCATCGGGGAGGACCTGTTCGGCTCCGTCCCCTCCGACACCACCGTCGCCCGCACGTTCCACGAGGTCACCGAGTCGACTCGTTCCGGGATCGCCGAGGTGATGGCAGGGATCCGAGCCGCGGTGTGGCAACGGTCGTCGGCCACGACGGGGACGGCTCCGGTGATACTCGACATCGATGCCTCCTTGGTCGAGATCCACTCGGAGGGAAAGGAACAGACGGCACCGAACTTCAAGGGCGGCTTCGGGTTCCACCCGATGTTCTGCTTCGCCGATGCGACGGGCGAGACGCTGACTGCCCTGCTCCGCCCGGGCAACGCCGGAGCCAACACGGTGGCCGATCACGTGATCGTGCTCGATGCCGCCCTCGGTCAACTCCCCACAGCGATCGCTCGCGGGCACGAGGTCGGGGCTGATGGTGACTCGGTGCAACGCGACGTCATTGTCCGGGCCGACTCGGCCGGCTGCACCGAAGGGTTCCTGGCTGCTTGTCGAACCAGGAATGTCGGCTTCTTCGTGTCGGCCCGGAGCAATGCCCAGGTCACAGCCGCCATCTTCGATGCCATCGGAGTCGAAGAGGTGTGGCTGCCCTCGTTGGCGCAAGACGGGGACGTGAAGGACGAGAGTGCGGTGGCCGAGCTCACCAGCCTGATCGACGACACGAAACTGCCGAGTGGCACCCGGCTCATCATCCGACGGGAGCCGCTCCACCCCGGAGCCCAGCGCAGCCTCTTCCCGACCCTCGACTACCGCTACTGGGGCTTCTACACCGACCAGGACGGCGACCCGAGGGAGCTCGATCGCACCATGCGGGCCCATGCCCATGTCGAACAGCACATCTGCCGACTGAAGGACTCGGGACTCACCCGGTTCCCCTTCACCAGCTTCGAGGCCAACGCCACCTGGATGATGACCGTTGTCCTGGCCGCCGACCTCGTCCGGTGGTTCCAGCTCCTGTGCTGTGACGGCGCCTGGCGAGACGCTCGACCGAAGGCACTCCGCTGGGGGATCTTCCATGCTCCCGGACGGCTCGTGCACAAGGCCCGGCAAACCGTCGTCCGGATCATCGACGGGTGGCCCACCGCCGACGTGCTCCTCGACGCCTACCGGCGCATGGCACTGATCACCTGAATCGGTCGGGCTCCCGACGAGGCGGCACCGATTGGACGGCACGCGTCCCTACACACCTTCGGGGTCACATCTGGCCGACGACGCGCCCTCCCGCACCGCCCATCGTCACGGAGACCGACGACCGAGTCGATCTCCGGGC
>JADMIG010000097.1 GCA_015478725.1 Chloroflexota bacterium
CTTGCTGAAGAGTTCCGAACGTAAAAAAGAACTTGCCCCTTATGAGGATTTTGTTCGTGATCGCCTGAAGCAGTATCCCGATACTTCTTCAGCCCAGATGCACGACTGGTTGAAGGAAAACCATGAGGGCTTCCCTAAACTTAACCCCAAGACGGTATTTAATTTTGTTCACTTCATCCGTAACAAGCACAATATCCCCAAGCTCGCAGCCCAGCGCCAGATGGCTGTAGTAGAAGAGCTGCCTTATGGGAAGCAGGCCCAGGTAGACTTCGGGGAATATATCATGCGCAGTTCAACGGGCAGCCGTGTGAAAGTATTTTTCTTCATCATGGTCTTGTCCCGCTCGCGCTATAAATATGTTTGGTTTACCGATCGTTACTTTACCAGTGAGCTCGCCATCGAGGCCCATGAACTGGCCTTTGCTTTCATCCGTGGTGTTCCCGATGAGATCGTCTACGACCAGGACAAGGTATTTATCGTCAGTGAAAACAGCGGCGACATTATCCTGACGGAACTGTTCCGTAACTACACCCGCCATCAATCTTTTACACTCCACTTCTGCCGCAAAGCTGATCCACAGAGTAAGGGGAAAGTTGAAAACGTGGTCAAGTACGTCAAACAAAACTTCCTCTACAACCGCACTTTCTACAACATTGAAACGCTCAACGATGATGCCTTGGGATGGCTCGGGCGTACCGCAAATGCTGTTCCCCACAGCTTCACCAAAAAAGATCCCATCACGGAATGGCATATCGAACAGGGTTTTTTAAAACCTTATGCAGCCCAGCCCCGGCCCAATTCCCCGCTGTCCTACACCGTGCGAAAAGATAACACCATCTCCTGGAAAGGAAATTTGTACTCTCTTCCCTTGGGCACTTACACTGGCCGGGGCTCTCAGGTGAGCGTGCAAATCCAACAGGGGGAGCTCGTCTTCCTGCAGGCAGAGGGAAAGGAATTATGCCGTCACAAGATCTCTACCGGCAAAGGCCTTAAAATCATTAACTCAGATCATAAACGGGACAAGACATCGGCCATCGGGGAAATGATCGATCAACTGTGTGCCTTGCTCCAGGATCCACAAACAGGAAAAGATTGGCTCGCGACCATCCGCACGGCTAAACCACGCTATGCCCGCGACCAGCTCCTCCTGGTCCGGCAAGCCATCGGGGCCACGGACCCTACGCTGATCGAAAGGACTGTCCGCTATTGCCTGGACAATCACATCACCCGGGCCGTGGACTTTAAAGCCATCTTGCTCCAACAACAGCTTCCACCAGTTAAACAGAAAAAAGTTATCCCTTTAAATCCATTAAGCGGGATACCCTGGGCGTCAACCCAGGAGCCAGAGAAAAGTTCGGTCCAGGATTATGAGGACATCATTAAAAAACTGACGAGCTAAAGGTTGCCGTCCCCGGGAAAAGTTAAAAGCTGACCGCACACAAGAAGGGGTTTCATCAAAACGTGGCGCTTTTGACTTTTATCGGGGATGAAACAAGCCAAGCTTCTAACCTCATTAAAAGAGGATCCTTACCCTTGGCGCGTTCAGCATTCCACTTGGGTCAAAAAAATAAATTAAACCAATAAACAATGAACAACACAGAACAAATCCAACAGTACTGCCGGCAATA
>JADMIG010000098.1 GCA_015478725.1 Chloroflexota bacterium
TGGCGAAGAGCCCCAGGAACTACAAGTTGGTTCACTGACCCGTTGATGGCGTTGTGAGTGCATCCGGGGCGTGAGGGACCCCGGTCCCATGCCCTCTCTCGTGATGTCACGCCCTGCGGAATCGCTTCGGGGTCGGGCGCCGGGACCCAATGCGCTATGGGAAGGCGGCGCGTAGGCGAGTGAAGGCGGCGGCCAGTTCGCTGGCCCAGGGCCAGGTCTCGTCGAGATGCACGATGAGGTCACGGCCGCGGTGAGCGAGTACGGCGGCTACATGCAGGACGCGGTAGCGAATCGTCTTGGGCTCGGCCTTGGCCAGCGCGCCGTCGAAACGAGTCATCTGGCTCCAGGCCAGGAGTGACCCGGCGATGAGCGAGACCGCCACCCAGGCTTGGTTGGCGCAGAAGCCGTCGAAGGGCAGGTTGGCCAGTCCACACGCCTTCCAGCACCGCACGCGGTCTTCGACGCGGGCGTGGCCGCGGTGGCGCAACTCCAAGGCGGCGATGCCGTCACCTTTGGTGTTGGTGACAAAGCAGGTGTGGCGCCAACCAGCATGGGTGTCGAAGAGCGAGAGCTGGGCGCCCGGGTGCGGGCGTTCGCGCCGACAGATCATCCGCATGTCGGCCGGCCAGCCCTTGAGCTCGATGATCTCGGTCAGCTCGATCACCTCGGCACCGTCTCGGACCCCCCCGTCGAGCTCTGTCGCCCGCACCCAGTCCTCTTCTTGGGCCAACAGCAATGCGTCACGCACAGAACCCCTGATGGGAAAGCCAATCGAGTAGTCGAAGTTGGCGTCGGTCAGCGATTGGACGAAACGATGGGAAGCCCCGGCCGAGTCGGCCCGGACCAAGACGGGATGGACGACCAAGGCGGGGTCGTCACCTTCTTCGTGACCCAGGGCGTATTCGGGTGGCACGGCTCGGACCACCTGCTCGAGCAACTCGAGGTGGTCGTCGGTGTCCCCCGGGGCGGCGTTGCCCGGGCGCAAGATCGCGCCCAGGGGCTCCTTGGTGTTGTCGCACCAGGCGCCCAAGGGGTTGAACCCGAAGCCGCGCTTATACGTGGCGGCGGCGTCCTCTTTCTCGGCGTGCACATCGAGCAAGGTGGAGTCGAAGTCCCAGACCATCGGACCGACCGGTGGCTGCGCCGCCCAGACGCGTGCACGCGCCTCGGCCAGGGCGAGTGGGATGGCCCGTAGTTCGAAGACGGCGGTGGCGTGCACCGCCCGCCAGGCCGTGGCCACAGACGCCACCGGACCGAAGAGCTCCTCTTGTTCTTTGAGGGCGGCGATGTCGGCCAGGCAGTCCGCTCCGTCCGCGATCGCGACAGCCAGATGGGTGAGCACGACACCGGGATCGTGGGTGTGCCAGTTGATCCCACAATCCTCCATGGCCGACGACATCGCCTCGGTCAACCCGCTGCGATCGGCCAGCTCGGCCAGCAACGCGGCACCGGCATGGCTGACCAAGTTCTTGGCGTCGGGTATCACTTTGGCGCGACGGACCGAGCGACTACGGTGCACTTTCAAGGAGCTCTCCTCCTGGTGGATTGTGTTGCTGTGGTAACAACCATTCTTCCAGGAAGGAGAGCTTTTTACGCGGACGCGCGCACCG
>JADMIG010000099.1 GCA_015478725.1 Chloroflexota bacterium
TGCCTTTGAGGCCATGAGAACCTTATTGCTGATGACCGATGAGGGATCACTCAATCTGGTACAGCGCTCTGATGTTCACTGGCGTCTGTTGCATCACCGGTGTCAAAGGCACTGGACAATGTGAGATCTGCGAGTCCTTTGCTGGACGAGCAGTGGCAGCGACAGGTGGCGCACAGGTGGCCAGCAGACGTGGGCTCCAGTCGGCAATGCTCAGAAGCAGCAGGAATGCATGACAGCAGTGCTGCCATCGTGAAAACCTTCTGCATGCAATCTGTTCGCCGCGGTCCTGTCTTCACAGGCGTGGCGTTTGTGAGACTTTTGGGAGACAGCAGGGTTGATGGCAGTGCGACTTCAAGGCTCTTGAAAGTGCAAGGCTTGCGCGCAGGGCACGGCGACTGCCGTCACCTCAGCGGAGGCAGGAGCCAGCGTGGAAGTGACCGGCATCAGTGCGCTCGTTTCAGCGCTGCAGAGCAATCAGAGCCGGAGGGTCGGGAGCCGTCAGCGCCATAGAGAAGGCGTCTGCTCAAGCAGGGCAGTGGCGGCCGTCAGTGGCGGTGGAGGGCTGCCTCCGGCGCCGTCAGCACCTGGGATCTCAGCAGCCCGGCAGCCTGCACAGCCGAGCCCCGACAACCCCTAGATCATGGAAAGGCGCATGGCGCCGAGCCGGCACTTGCTGCGGCACAGAGGCTGGCTGTTTCAGGACGCACACACGAGACAACTTTTTGACAGCAGTGGACTTGAGAACATCTGCAACAGCGCAAATATGACGTTTGCCATTAACGGTTGAGTTTGCAGTCATGGAAGCGCTCCGACGGAGTCACTGGCTTAAAACTTGTAATCCACCATTTCTCTGCAACACCATGGTCCAGCTGCTCACTGGGCTGCCAGACTCCACATGCATGAGCAACCCGGGAGCAGGGCGCACCATTGCATAGCAAAGTGCCAGGTCTGTCCAGTCTAAATTATGGAAGTCCCTAGGAGGCTGCCTGTGGCGGACGTGGCCGCGCTCTGGCTGCCGGCAGCTGCCGCGGATGCGCGGCTGCGGCGTAGCAGACGCAGCCGCTTCTGATACATCTCTATCCTCCAAGTGAAGCCGTTCCAGAGAACACGCATGAGAAGGCACACAGCTCACGCGCACAGAACAAGCATATGCATGCATGCAATAGTCACAAAAGTCAAAGCATAAAAAAATCTACAAAACAATCAACCTCTTCCGCCCGCCCCATCCAAGCAGTTTGAGACAGATTTAGGCTGGCGGCAGCTCCCCCTGTAGCACTCACAAGACCAGCCTGCAGCACTCAGACGGAGCGGGCCGCGCACCGGCTCGGATAAATCCTTGCAGGCTTGTAACAAACCCCTGTAGCAGTCCAGCTGCCGTGGAGCAAGAGCAAAAGGCAGGCAGAGTCGTGGGGATCCGAAGTCTGCCGGCGCCGGCGCCGGTGCCGGCGGCAGGCAGGCCGGCATGCCGGCAGTGCCGGACTACCCCTGGAGCAGGGTTCTGCAGGCTGCCGGCATGCCGGCAGTGCCGGACTACCCCTGGAGCAGGATTCTGCCGGCATGCCGGCAGTGCCGGACTGCCCCTGGAG
>JADMIG010000100.1 GCA_015478725.1 Chloroflexota bacterium
CCTGGATCCACCGACCGACGACCTGGCAGGGCAGCGAAACGAGCGATCGGCATAGTGAAGGGTCAATCGGCTTCGGGCTGACTTCTTCAGCCGCTGTCGGGACGTGCGATACCAAGAGTTTGTGATTCTCATCGGTTGTCAGCGCCGTCCTGCGATCGTCTGCGGTGCGCCTGCCGCGGGTGGGCGACTACAGCGGGACCGGCGGAAGGCCACGAAGAAGTTCGAGGGCCCGTTTGAACTTCTTGGCCCACGGCCACTCGAGCGGAGCCCGCAGTGTCGGCGTGCCCGAGATGTTGACCAGTCGTCCTGGCACCGACAGGTAGCGCGTGCGCACGGTGCGGGCCACGACGAGATGATCGGTGGGCGTGATCTGGCCGAGCATGACGCTCCAACGGATGAGGTCGTGGGCCAGGGCGGCACAGACCAGCCAAGCGGCATTGGCAGGGAAGTTGCCCGAGGGGACGTGCTCCATGCCGGCACCCTCTTTGAGGTCCTTGATGGCCAGCTCCACGGTGGCGTGGGCCCGGTGGAAGGCGTCGACTTCGACCGCAGTGCCTTGCTGATCGGTCAGGAAGGCGAAGTGGCGCCACTCGGGCCACAGTGTCGCCTGCCGCCCGATCAGCCGGGTGCGACGCACGACGAGCCGGCGTCCCTTGTAGAGACACTCGGCCACTTCAGCCACGCCGTCGCACGTGTAGCCGATGGGCGTCCACGCACCTTCGTCGATGGCCGAGACCGCGGTGACCACGGACTTCACCATCCGCACCCCCATCGTGTAACCGACCCCGAGTCGGGAGAGGGTGGCGATGGTGGTGTTCGACCAGAACCCCGAGTCGAACCGCATGACCAGCTCGCCGGTGGCTCCCGCCCGACGGAGCCGGGCCACCAGCTCTTCGACGAACCGCTTGGTCCCCCGCTGAGTGTTGGCCGACCCCTTGCGCATTCGGACGTGGAGAAGCTCGCCGGTCCCGGCCCGGGTGGCGACCAAGGGGTGGTAGCCGAGCTCTTTGGTGTAGCCGTAGCCGGCACCGTGCTTGGCCTTGCCGCACACCGCACAGATGGTGGAGTCGAGGTCGACGACCAATCGGTCGGCCCCGGGACCGGCCCCCAATGCCCACGCTCGCCGCAGGGCCTCGGCGAAGACCGCATCGAGTTGGCGGACATGACCGAAGGTGAAGGCACGCAGGAAGGTGCCCAAGGTGGAAGGTGCCATCACCCGGTGGGGAAGCACTGCCTGGGTGGCACCGGATCGCAGCACGTCGGCATGGTCGATGTGGCTGCCACCGGCAACCATGGCGTGCACCAGAGTCAGGACCTTGCGTCCCGGAAGCGCTCCACCGACACGACCCGACAGGTCGACCATCTCATTGATCAGAGCTTCGAGACGAAGCCGGACCACCAGGGTGGCCACCAGCAACAACCCGGCGTTGGCCACCAGGTGTGGGTCATCGAAGGTCACCTCGATGCGGTCGATTCCGCGCGATACTGAGCTCACAGAAAGTGCCTCCTTTTGCTGAGGGATACGACGACTTCGACATCGTCATTTTCCCAGCTGGGGAGGCTCTTTCCGCGGATGCG
>JADMIG010000101.1 GCA_015478725.1 Chloroflexota bacterium
GTAGTGGTTCAGGATTTATCAAAGGAAGAGATGTGAGGGGAAGGGAAGAGAAGTTAGGAGGAGTCAACCCCGACCGGATGGCGAGAGTGGGGGAACTGTTCTTTGACGCCATCTTGCAGAGAGCGTTGTAAGGAGAGAAGCACGGAGCCGTCATGTTTGCTAGCGGTTTGAACCACACTGGCGAGAATGGCCGTGGTCTCCATGCCACCAAAGGTATCGGAGCCATTGGAGATTTTGCGGGTGATCACCAAGGGGCGTAACTCGCGCTCGGCCAAATTATTGGTGCCATCGGGAGTCAAGAGCAGGCTGCGGATCAAGCCCTCGTGTTGCACGCGCAGTCGGGCCTGGATGGCCAGGATGGAGGGATTCTCCGAGTTCACTGCTAGCAAGGTGTCCATTTCTGCACGGAGCCGTGTCTGTAGAGGCGTGCCGCTCAGAGCGTTTTTGAGATGATAGATCGCCACCAGGTGATCGGTAAAGCTCTTGGCTGGCGACCCCTCGGGCTCCAAGACGGTTTCCTCATGGGCAAAGCGTAACACATGCGCCCAACAATAGAGATGGTTCTCATGGGGGATGGCATTGGTGTAGGAGGCGTACCCATCATGCATCGCGAGAGCGTGGCTCTCGCCATAGAGGTCGTGGGCGATCCCTTTGCCACGGCTCTCAGCGGCCACGTAGACCGTCACCTCTTCATTGGCCATGATCCACATCCAGGCTTTTTGCCCGTGAACCAACCAGCCGGTCTCATCGTTGTACATCACCTGTCCCGCTCTCACCGCGGCAATGAGCTGCTCATACTGCCCATTGAGATAGCTCTTGGCTTGCGCTAACAGATTGCACAGCGAGGCTTTTGAAAGAGACAGGCCATGACTGATCTCGAGGACACGCGCAATATTGGCCAGAGAGGCATGACTCGTAAAGCGCAGGATCAGCACCAGCAGAAACGTGTTGAGGCCATACTCGGTAAACGGAAGGGACCGTTCATCGCGGGCGGAAACTTCGCGGTGGCAATGACCGCACCACTGTCGCTCACTCTCGATGAGTACCCTCACCACTTCGGGATGCAGCACCAGATCCACCAGCAATTTGGGTCGCGTCGCCTGCACGCGAGCCAGGGCCACGCCACAGTGGCCACACACGGGCGCAAAGAGGCGTTTTTTCTCACAGGGGGGCGACTCTAGGTGGGCTTCTCGATTGGTATCAGCATGCCCCGGTTGGCCCCCTTTGGTCTTCTTGGTCGGCTCTGTCGGGTGGCGAAAGTTCCCATGATCAAAGAGGGCGACTTGATAGCGTTTCTTCGTCTTGGTCGCCTGCTCCAGCTCCCGTTTGAGCTGCGCATTCTCTTTTTCGAGGACTTTTATCCGTCGCTGTTGTTCTTTCAACTGCTTTTGGAACTGCTCGGCTTTGCACTTTTGGGTGAAGTGAGCACGCGTCAGCCGATCTTTATCCAACCGGAGCAAACGCACATCATTTCTTAATTGCATCACATATTCTGGAAAGGGTTGCATGCCTCTCACTCTACCCGATTCCTGTCCCCATAGCAAGGTCAGCCGTTGATGATTCCTGAACCACTAC
>JADMIG010000102.1 GCA_015478725.1 Chloroflexota bacterium
GGGTGTATGAATTAGTTGTTAGGAAAGGGTAGGCAAGAAAGAGAAAAAGGAGTATCCTCATCTGGAAACATCAAGGTAGTCCAGAAAGGAGACTCTACAGATGAAAACGGACGAAACCGTGAAAGTGAAGCTGATGCAAGGGGCAGAAGCAGAGATAGGCCAGATGATAGAACGGATGCAGAGTGTGGAAGAGGGAGATTTGATGGGGGTGGAAGAAGAAGTCCTCAAGATGGTCTTTCGCTTGGGCAGAACGGTTCTGCAAGAACTGGTCAGCGGGCAAACGGCCCAGGCGTTGCCGACGAAACGGCGCGTGGGGAAGTGCGGACATGAGCAACGGTTGATGGGAGAGCGTCCCAAACAACTCCTCACGCTGTTTGGGAAAGTGACGGTGCGACGGGCGTATTACCGCTGTCAGCGAGAGGAGCAGGAGTCCGAAGAACGGCTTGGGTGTTCGCATGGAGAGGCTCCGGCGGACGCCGTATGGGGCATCGAGGAGCAGCGCACCAGTGCCGGAGTGCAGAGGCTGCTGGGGTACTTGTGTGCTTCCTTGACGCTGGAGGAAGCGGCGGAGACCTTCAGTCGGCTGTTTCCGTTGCAGATGTCGGCACGGCAAGCTCTCACGGTGATTCAGCCGGTGGGGCAGGCCCTTCTCCAACAAGAGGAACGTGAGGTTGAGGACCATTGGCAGGAAGCAGCAGAAGCGTGCAGTCGTGAGCCCAGTTCGCCGGAGACGACGCCACCGTCGATCGAGCGGCTGTATGTGGAGACCGATGGGGTCCTGGCGCGAGTCCGCCGGGGGAGTGTGCCGATGGAAAAGGAAGAAGAGCAGCGCAAAGGGGATGTCTATCGCGAAATCAAGGTGGGAGCGGTGTTTGTGGCAGCACGCGGGCAACACCGCTCCGAACTGGCTCCCGGGGTGTTCGTGGATACCGCTGAGACCCAAGCCTATGTCGCCCGTCGTTGTTGTGCCGAAGCGTTTGGCCCCTTGCTCTACCAGCGGGCGTGTGAGCACGGATTGGCGGTTGCCACTCAAGTGGTCGTTCTCGGAGATGGGGCTCCCTGGATTTGGAACCAAGCCGAGCAGCACTTTCCCAGAGCCGTGCAAATCGTTGATCTCTTTCATGCCAAACAACATGTCTGGGAGGTCGCTCATGCCGTCTTCGGACGAGCCTCGCCCCAGGCTGCGGCTTGGGCGCAGCCCGCCTGCCAGCATCTGGAGCAAGGACGCCTTTGCGATCTCCTGGCAGCCATCACGGCTCTTCCACCCATTCCCCCGCCTCCTGGACACACCCGCAGCATTCCAGAGCAAGCCCTTGGCTATTTCACCACCAATGCCGCCCGCATGGACTATCCGACTTTCCGCGCTCAAGGAATGCACATTGGCAGTGGCATTGCCGAAGCCGCTTGCAAGACGGTGGTCGCCACACGGGCTAAGCGGTGCGGCATGCGTTGGACTCCAGGCGGCCTCGCCGCCATTTTAGCCCTGCGCATTGCCGTCTTGAATGGCTCCTATGACGCCTTTTGGCTTCATCGCCATCACTTTATCCTGAACAACTAATTCATACACCC
>JADMIG010000103.1 GCA_015478725.1 Chloroflexota bacterium
GATGCCATCCCGAATTCTGTGTAACGTAAGGGCTTCCCAAAGAGGAGGATTGTAGGCAATACTACAGGCATAGACCATCGCTTTGTTTCGTCATTTCCATTTCTACCAAGGAGGGAATATGCCTGCACACAAGAAGAAAACTACCACATCCACCAGTCCAGAAGCAACCTCAACGGTCAGTTCAGTAGAACCCCTCACACCGGAGACCTTTCATCAGTATCTGCGAGCCGAAATTCGTGATGCCACACGGCTCGTGATGGAAGACATCATGTGCGAGGAACTCAGTGGCTTTCTGGGAGCCAAGTGGGGAGAATGCACTGCTGAGCGCAAAGGCTATCGCAACGGCTTCTACACCCGCGATCTGATGACGACCTCAGGGCCGATCGAGGACCTTAACGTGCCACGAGATCGAGAAGGAGCATTCCACACGCAAGCCTTTGAGCACTATCGTCGCTATGAGCCACAAGTCGCCGAAGGATTGACACAGATGTTCGTCGCCGGTACCAGCACGCACAAAGTGGGAAATGTCGCTCAAACGCTGATGGGAGTCGCGCCTAGTGCCAGCACCATCAGCCGTTTGAATCAGACGCTGACGCACCAATTCGAAGCATGGCGTGAGCGGACTTTGCAAGGACATTGGCGTGTGGTGTACCTCGATGGCATCCATTTCAAGATCCGCCATGGGAGCAAATGCGATACGAGCATCATTTTGACGGTGTTAGGAGTCGATCTCGAAGGGCAGAAGGAAGTGCTGGCTCTGCGTGCCTGTGCCGAGGAGGATAAAGAGGGGTGGCTGAGTATCTTGCAAGACATCCGTCGACGAGGAGCGACACAAATAGATCTGCTGGTGACCGACGGACATGATGGATTGCTGGCAGCCGTCGGGGAACTCTTTTCGGCAACTCCACGCCAGCGCTGTCTCGCCCACAAGCAACGTAACGTTATGAGTGCCATCCCGCGACGAGAACGGGAGGACGTCCAAGCCGAACTCAGCGGCATTTGGCAACAAGAGAAGAAGGAGGATGCACTTGTCAACTTGACAGCATTTAAAGCGAAATATGCTCAGCGCTATCCCGAAGCCGTACGCAGCCTGGCTGAGGATGAAGAGCATCTGTTGACGTTTTATGCGTTTCCACCTGCCATGTATCGTCATATCCAGACGACCAATGCCATCGAAGGCTTTTTCAGCAATGTGCGACAGCGCACCGACCAAATTGATGCCTTTACCACCGAGATGAGTTGTTTGACCATTGTCTGGGCCGTGATGCAAGATATTCGCTTCCACCGAATCGCCGTTTCCTAACACCAAGTAAGTTCGGGAGTCGGGAGCGAAAAGCAAGAAGCCAGCGTTTCACGCTGGGGAAGGGGGAGTTCTTTTTGGTTTTTCGCCTCGTGGCGCATTCGTCTGCTCATGGAGAACATCTGCTTCTTCGATGTCTTTGGGCCTTTCTGATTCTGGTGAATTTGGCCGAAGCGATCTCATCTTATTCGTGGGGTCATGAGTCCTCTTCTTTGCTCGCTTCCTTGATACTACTCTTTACACACAACTCGGGATGGCATC
>JADMIG010000104.1 GCA_015478725.1 Chloroflexota bacterium
TGTATGGGATACCCACATCGTAACCGGGTGAGTGCCAGCACATCGTAGACCACCAAGCAGACGGCATCACGCTGCTGCTTCCTCGACCGCAGGCACTGGTCAAACGAGCCATGAGACGGTACACTTTTCTTAACCGACAAAACACCATCTTGTCCAAGAAAGGAGTACCCCTCATGAGTGTATCATACTACGTCGATCGCGCCAATTTGTATTATCTGCATCAGCACCATCCTGACTGGTCGGCCCCGCAGTTGGCCGCAGCCCTCACCCGCTCGGTGGGATGGGTCAAGAAATGGCTTGCTCGCCTGCGCGACGAACTGGCACAAGGCATAGCTCTGCCCCAGGTCTTGCAAGGACATCCCCGAACGCGCCATCATCCCCCGAGGCGAACCGAGCCGTGGGTCGTTGAGCGGGTGCTCGCCGTACGTGACGCGCCCCCCGAAGGGTTGCGACGCGTGCCTGGAGCACGAGCGATCCAGTATTACTTGCCCCGCGATCCGTTCTGGCAACAGTTCCAGCCACCCGTGCCGTCGCGCCGCACCATCCATCGCATCTTGCAAGCTCATGGACGCATTCCCCTTCAGCACCCGCCTCGTCCCCAGCCGATGGAACGGCCTGTCCCCTTGAGCCAGTGGCAGATCGACTTCAAAGATGTCTCCAGCGTCCCCGCTTCATCTGAAGGCAAGCGACAACATGGCGTGGAAACGCTCAACGTCATCGATATGGGAACCTCGCTGCTCCTGGATGCACCCCTGCGTCCTGACTTCACGGCCGAAACGGCTCTCGAGGCGGTCGCCCACACTCTGCAAACCGTTGGCGTTCCCCAGCAGATCACGCTGGATCGTGACGTGCGCTGGGTGGGCAGCCCTCATGGCAGTGATTTTCCGTCGGCCTTGCTGCGTTTTACCGCCTGCCTGGGCATTCAGATGCACGTCTGTGCGCCTCATCATCCGCAGGAAAATGGCTTTGTCGAACGCTACAATCGCACCTATCAACAGGAATGCCTGACCCCGCTCCGCCCGCTCACCTTAGAGCAAGCCCGTGAAGTGACCACAGCTTTTCAGCAGCACTACAACGTGCAGCGACCCAACCAAGCTCTCTCCTGTGGTAACCAACCGCCGCGAAGTGCCTTTCCCACCTTGTCCGCCTTACCCCCTTTGCCTGCTACGGTCGATCCGGATGGCTGGCTCCAACGGCTCGATGGATTGCATTTGGAGCGCAAAGTCGATGCCCATGGCATGGTCAGTGTCGATCTCAAACACTATTACATCTCCACCCAATTGGTGGGGCAGCATGTCGGGTTGCAGTTGGATGCGACCAACCGCTGTTTGCAGGTGCTGCATGAACAGCGGCCCCTCAAATCGCTCCCGCTCAGAGGGCTGGTGGGACACCTCCTTTCCTATGACGACTTTCTGGCTCACATGCTGCATCAGGCTCGCGCTCAGGCCCGTTTGCGTTCCTTACAAGAACGTCGGTTCCGTACCGCGCCTTTCGCCGCTCCCTAGTCTACGATGTCTTGGCATCAAGGAGGTTACGATGTGGGTATCCCATACA
>JADMIG010000105.1 GCA_015478725.1 Chloroflexota bacterium
CCTGCATCCACCGACCGACTACCTGATGGGGCAGCGATTCGGGTGATCGGCAGGGTGAACGGCGAACCGACTCCGGGCTGACTTCTTCAGCAGCCATCGGGACGTGCGAGACCAAGGGTTTGTGATGCTCACGGGTTGTCAGTGCCGTCCTGCGATCGTCTGCGGTGCACCGGCCGCGGTGGGTTGACTACACCGGGACGGGTGGAAGGGCGCGGAGAAGTTCGAGTGCCCGTTCGAAGGCTTTGGCCCATGGCCACTCGAGTGGAGCCCGAAGTGTCGGTCTGCCACCGGGGCTGACCAACCGGGCGGGGATCGACAGGAATCGGGTGCGCACCGTGCGGGCCACGGTGAGGTGGTCCTTCGGAGTGATCTCGCCGAGCATGGCGCTCCAGCGGATGAGGTCGTGGGCCAGGGCGGCACAGACCAGCCAAGCGGCATTGGCGCTGAAGTTGCCCGAGGGAACGTGCTCCATGCCCGCACCCTCCTTCAGGTCCTTGATGGCCAACTCCACGGTGGCGTGGGACCGATGGAAGGCGTCGGCCTCGACAGCGGTGCCGCCCTGATCGGTCAGGAAGGCGAAGTGGCGCCACTCGGGCCACAGTGTCGCCTGCCGCCCGATCAGCCGGGTGCGGCGCACGACGAGCCGGCGTCCCTTGTAGACACACTCGGCCACCTCGGCGATGCCGTCACACGTGTAGTCGATCGGGGTCCAGGCCTCCTCCTCGATGGCGGACACCGCCGTGACCACGGACTTCACCATCCGGACCCCCATGGTGTAGCCGACGCCCAGTCGAGAGAGCGTGGCAATGGTGGTATTCGACCAGAACCCCGAGTCGAATCGCATGACCAGGTCGCCGGTGGCCCCCGCCCGACGGAGCCGGGCGACAAGCTCTTCGACGAACCGCTTGGTCCCCCGCTGGGTGTTGGCCGAGCCCTTGCGCATCCGGACGTGGAGGAGCTCACCGGTCCCGGCCCGGGTGGCGAGGAGGGGGTGGTAGCCGAGCTTCTTCGTGTAGCCGTAGCCGGCGCCGTGCTTGGTCTTGCCGCACACCTCACAGATGGTGGAGTCGAGGTCGACGACCAATCGGTCCGAACCGGGTCCGGCACCGAGGGACCATGCCCGACGCAGTGTCTCGGCGAAGACCGCATCGAGTTGGCGCACATGGCCGAAGGAGAACGACCGGAGGAACGTGCCCAGGGTGGAGGGGGCCATCACCCGGTGGGGCAACACCGCCTGGGTGGCACCGGATCGCAGCACGTCGGCGTGATCGATGTGGCTGCCGCCAGCCACGATGGCGTGGACCAGGGTCAGGACCTTGCGCCCGGGGAGGGCTCCGCCCACTCGTCCCGACAGGTCGACCAAGTCGTTGATCAGCGCTTCGAGACACAGTCGGACCACCAGGGTGGCCACCAGCAACAGCCCGGCGTTGGCTACCAGATTCGGCTCATCGAAGGTCACCTCGATGCGATCGATTCCGCGCGATACTGATCCCACTGAAAGTGCCTCCTGGTTCTGGTGTGAATCGTGACTTCGAC
>JADMIG010000106.1 GCA_015478725.1 Chloroflexota bacterium
GTAGTAGGTCAGGCGGACTTGCACAGCGGTGTAGCATAGAGGCATGAGGACGATAGAAGAGCGCTTGGCCGACCTGGAAGCCGAGAACGCGGTCTTGCGGGCCGAGACCACCGTGCTGCGGACACAGGTGAGTGAGCTGCCGGGGCTGCGCGCGCAGGTCGAGGAGTTGGCAGCCCAGGTGCGGGCGGTTCAGGCGCGGCTGGCCAAAGACAGCCACAACAGCTCCAAGCCGCCCAGCAGTGATGGGCTCAAGCGCAAGGCCAAGAGTCTGCGGGTCAAGAGTGGCAAGAAGGCGGGCGGCCAACTGGGCCATCGGGGCGAGACGTTGCACCTGGTGGCGCCGCCGGATGGGGTGGTTGAGCATCGCCCCGCCTCTTGCCCCCAGTGCCAGACGTCACTCGCGGACGCCGAGGTGGTGCTGCGCGAGCGGCGGCAGGTGCAGGAGCTGCCGCCCGTGGTGCGCCTGGTGGTGAGCGAGCATCAGACGCTGCATGTGCGCTGCCCCCAGTGTGCACATGTCAGCGTGGGTGCCTTCCCGCCTGAGGTGTCCAGCCGCGCGCAGTACGGCTCGCGGGTGCGCGCCCTGGCCGTCTACCTGGTCGAACAGCAACACGTCCCTTTGGGCCGTGTCCAGCAGCTGCTCGCCGATCTGTTCGGTGTGCGCCTGGCCCGAGGCACGCTGGTGGGCTGGATCCAGCAGGCAGCGCGGGTCCTGGGGCCAGTGGAGCAGCAGATCAAGGCGACGCTCGCCCGGGCGCCGGTGCTGCACAGTGATGAGACCGGCGTGCGCCGCGCTGGGGCATTGGCCTGGGCGCACGTGACGAGTACCGGTCGGCTCACCCACTACGCCATCCACACCAAGCGCGGACACGAGGCGATCGATGCCATCGGCATCCTGCCCAACTACCAGGGGGTGAGTGTGCATGATGGGTGGGGCAGCTATCGCCGCTATGCCAACTGCCGCCATGCGCTGTGCAATGTCCACCATCTGCGGGAACTGACCTTCGTCGAGGAACAGTATCACCAAGCGTGGGCCGCCGACATGAAAGCGCTCCTGCGCGAGATGAAAGCCGCCACCGACCAGGCCCGCACCGGCGGACACCTCCGCCTGTCAGCAACCGCGCGAGAGGACTTCGTCGTCCGCTACCAGGAGCTGCTGAGAGTTGGACTCGCCGCCAACCCGCCACCCCCAGACCACGAGCGCCAACCCGGCCAGCGCGGCCGGCTGGCGCAGTCGCCCGCCCGCAACTTGCTCGAACGGCTCACGCTCCAGCAGGAGCAGGTGCTCGCGTTCCTGGATGATCTGACGGTTCCCTTCGACAACAATCAGGCGGAACGCGATCTGCGCGGGCTCAAGATCCAGCAAAAGGTCTCCGGCTGCTTCCGCAGCGAGGGGGGCGCGGACGCCTACGCGACGATCCGCGGCTATCTGGCGACCTTGCGCAAGCAGGGCCAGGCGCTCTTGGCTGCCCTCAACACGGTCTTCGCTGGCCAGCCACTCTATCCGGAGTCTGCCTGACCTACTAC
>JADMIG010000107.1 GCA_015478725.1 Chloroflexota bacterium
CCGAGGGGGTTCGGTGCTGGCGCATCGGCCGTGTCGAGGCATCGACCGTGCCGGAGGGTTCGATCGCCCTCGTCTGACACCGGCCCTTGCCCCGCGACACCGGCCCTTGCCACGCGCGCCGGCCCTTGCCACGCGCGCCGGCCGACGCGACTCTCAGGACCGGCTCAGGCTGCTGGGAGTAGGCTGTCGGAACGCTCCCGGCGCGACCGCGACCGCGGCTGCGGTGCCACATCGGATCGGCGTCCAGGAGGTTGCCCCGATGATGTATCGATACGACTCGTTCCTGTTCGGCGGCCGTTGGTTCGGCCTCCTGTTCATGATCGGCTGCGCGATTGTGTTCGTCCTCCTCATCGTCTGGCTCATCCGCCGGACGGACGACACGCATCACCACACCGCGCCGCCCACGTTCACGCCGCCGCCGTTCGTGCCGCCGGCCGGACCGTACGGCGCGGGTGCGCCCGGTGGCTTCGCCGCCGCTTCGCCCGCCGCCGACCCGGCCCTGCTGATCCTTCGCGAGCGCTTCGCCCGCGGGGAGATCACGGAAGCCGAGTTCCTCAGCGCGAGCCGCACGCTCGGCAGCCCGCACCCCTGATGCCTCGGTGCCCCTGAGGTCTCGCGAGCGTCCGCCGGGCATTCGGCGCTCGGCCGCACCCCTGAAGCTCCGTAGCCGCTGACGCCTCACGAGCTTCCGCCCGGCATTCGGCGCTCGGCCGCACCGGACCTCCTGGCCGGCAGTTTCATCGCATATCGTCATCGACAGACCGTTACGCGGCTTGGGTGCCAAGCATTTGCCCGACCGTCGGCCCATCGGAACGCGACTCGCGCTCGCGTCACGCTCCGGCCGGTCCGATTCGCGCACAAAGATGGGGCCGGCAGGGAGCTGTCCTGGCCCGTTCGCTCCGTAACAGTCTCTACGGAGCGATATGCAAGGAAATCCAGGCGCTCGTGGCCCCCGCCGCCCGCGCGGCCGTCCCCCAGCTCGCCGTTGACGGGCAACCGGTGCCAGAGCAGGCAGTCCTTCGCCGCGGTCATCCCGCGGTAGCGGCCCTCGACCACGGGGATGGGCACCACCCGCGCGGCCAGCCCCTCGATGTCGACGACCACCTCGGGCGGGTCCTCGTCCCTGGCCCTCTTCTTCTCCTCCTCGGTCGGCACCTCCTCGGCGGGCGGGTCCTCGGGGCCCTCGTCGGACGCCGACACCGGACGCCCGTCCGGGCTCGCCCCGAACGGCGACGGCGTGCGCGCCGCCAGCGGCACGAGGAACGGGCGCCACGCGGCGGGGAAGGTGAGGTCGAAGGAGTGCTCGTCGTAGATCGGGTCGAAGCTGCGCCGCGACAGGAACGCGAGGTAGCGGCCGTCGGAGGTGAACACGGGGTCGGCGTCGGTGAAGCGCGGCTCGGTGACCGCCACGAGCGTGCCGTCGGCCGGCCCGGCGATCATGATGCGGGTCAACCCGGCCTCGACGGGCTCGCAGTAGGCGAGCCACGCGCTGTCGGGCGACCAGGCCAGTCCCGTGATCTCGCCGTC
>JADMIG010000108.1 GCA_015478725.1 Chloroflexota bacterium
TTCTTGTTTAGACTAACGACCACCTACCAGAACTCGACGGGAAGTTCCGTGAACTGAGCAAAAACGATGAGAAAACGAGCGAAATACTTACTTGGGAACCAACGGGGGCAATTTGGGTTGTTGTTTCACAACCGGAAATCGCGTTCGCTTGCCCATTTTCGTTCCTTTCGCTCTCCCTGGCGATTTTCCACGAGGTTGTGGCGGGCGAGCAGGAGTGCCCAATTGTGGCAACAATTTGCTCATGGCGCGACGAACCTGTTGAGGAGTACTGGATCGCTGCTTGTTTTCCCAAGGGCGCAACTCGGCTTCGACCAGATCGCGTGCCAGCACCAGATGATTTCGCACGATGGCGACGACCTGCGACCAGCGCTCAAATTGTGCTGGAGTACGCAGATGAGGCTTTTCCCACAACAACATCTGTTTGTCGAAGCGGTAGCCATGTTCCTCGCTGAAACGCTTGACATAGCCCAAAGCAACTTGAACCAGCTCGGCATCAGGGAGCGTCTGGCCAATCCAGACGAACCAACTCACCCGAGGATCCCGGTCGGCGTTGGTTGCATGGGGCCGTGTCACACGGATGACGGTCAAATCCAGATCGCGAGCGTCTTTGACGTGCAAATGCTTCCACCAAGCCAGTTGAACCCGGTGCTCTTTATGGTCAGTCCCTTCCCCATGACCATCTGGGCTTTCGTGAGTGCTCCCATCTTTGGGCTGCAATTTGTTCCCATCTTTGCGGGGTGCCCCGCGCATCCCGGTCGGAGGAGGGGCTTCCCGATAAAAACAGCGGTTGTTTTTCAATCGGATCAACGTTCCCTTTGGTGGCAAAGCGCTACATTGGCACCAAAACCAGAGGGAGTTATACCCTCGATCAAGGACTCTCACTGTCTGCTGGGGCACCAGCGGCATCAACGCCTGCAATTGCTTGATGGCTACTTGCGCTGCGGTCGTTTCGGTGCTAATGCGTTGTTGATCCAGCGTGAAGGTCCAACTGCTGGGAGTAGGGGGCAGGACCACAACCGTCGAGAACTGCCATCCATACGTGATGGGGTTTTCACACTTCGGCAGGTTATGGACGTGTTGCGCGCTTCGATCTTTCGAGGTCACGGCTTTGGGTCGAGCTATTCCGCTCGCATCGATGGCCATCCACAAGTCGTTCCCTTCCTTTGGCTGGGGCAGATGGGTGACAAACACCTGCCTCAAGCGATCCAGATCGATGTCTCCATCTTTCAGGCTGGCGTACAAACTCGGCCACTTCCGCTCAAAGTGGGGCGACAGCGACAATTCAGGGAACGATCGGGCACGGTCCTCGGTCAAAAGGGCATCCACCAGATTGAACAACGCGTCATTGGCTTTCCGAAAGCTGCCATAGATCCCCTGACGAAATTCTTTCAATGTGTTAAGGTTCATACGGGGTATGCTCCTGCTTCTTTTTCAATCTGCTGGAACATTACTCCATTGGGCAATCTTCTGCAAGTGGAGATTGCCTGAGCTTATTTTAGTCTAAACAAGAA
>JADMIG010000109.1 GCA_015478725.1 Chloroflexota bacterium
AACAGATCTATGCTAGTAACATCCTTGTTTGCTTGTCTGAGCATCTGCTCAGCTGAGTGCCATGCTTTGGCAGCAGATCCTGTCAAACAGGCTGCCGCTACATCGACTTGCATTGGGCCAGGCACATTTTGCAATCTGATGTACCTGGCAGCTTGCATGATCCATGACTCAATATCTTGCTGGGGATCTGTGCCAGCAAATTTGTCAGGCATGGGCACCTTAACATGTGAGGTTCCTGGTGAGCTAGTGGCTTGTAAGGGACTGGGATGGCTAGTTCCTGGCCTGAATGTGAACACAGGATTTGCTGGGCCTGGAAGGCTGAGCTGTGCTGGTATATCATTGCTAGTCATGGAGGGTACAGACCCCACATGTGTTCCAGTCAAAGCTCTTGTGGCCAGGTTAGTCAATCTGGGGCCTACCGCTGGTACGAAACCATCGATGCTCTGGGTAGCCGCGGCACGCCGCAGCAGCTGTGCAGCCGCTACGATCTCCTGTCTGCTGGGTTCCATGGCACCGGATGGCAGAGGTTGCTGGTCAAAGTCCATCGGATCAGGCGGTGACGCCGCTGGTGGTGGCCACTGTGATGCTGAACCTGCAGCTTGTGCATAAGAAACTTCTGGTATTGCTCGTGCTTGTGTGCTAGTAGCTGGTGGTGAGGTGCTAGTGGGTTGCACGCGTGTGCGAGTACCTTGCCCTGAAGACAGGCTCTGGTGCATTGCTTGTGAGCTAGTGGCTGGTGATTCTGGTGAGCTTGTGCCTTGTCCAGGGGCAGATCCTTGTGCTTGTGCTGAAGCCATTCCTGTAAGATCAGCCATCACATTAGATACATTCACATTGCCTCCTGTGGAAACAGTGCGAGCTGATCTGCTTGTGCCTGCAGACATTGCTGGCACATTAAAAGGAATGCCTAGTCTTGTAGAGATACCTCTCAGTTCTTGTGAGATCCTGGTGGTTGTGCTTGCCACGCTCATCAAGACAGGATGGTCCTCATTCTGCAGCTCTTGTATTTGCTTGATCAATCTGGTCTGCTTGTTGGCTCTTTTTGCAAGTGCATCTACATCAGCCTGGTGAACAGCATCTTGTCTTTCGTATTGTAGAACACGTTGCTCAAGCCATACCAGCCTTTCTTCGTCGGTGTAGCAAGGCTGATCCTGCTCGTGGGGCTGATTCTGCTGGTGATCTCCCTCGGCATCTGGCTCATCGTCAGTGTAAGGAATGCCTTGTAGGGCTGCTGGTCTGTCTTGTTCATCTTGTGTCATGTTTTCATCAACATCTACGTCTTCATCGGACGTTTCACCTTCAACTCTATGCGAGAGCAACTCTGCAACGTCTTTAGGTGCATCGGCAGGAGGATACGACATCACTCATCGATCACATCCAAAAGCCATACATGTTCACTCGATCTTTTACTTAACATCTCCGAAACCTTTATCAGAGACTCTAGCTGTATGGGTCTAGTGGTTGTGGGCATATTGTCTTGTGCT
>JADMIG010000110.1 GCA_015478725.1 Chloroflexota bacterium
CGGTGGCCTGATGCCGTCATTCCGGTGGGGTGAACGTGCGGACCGGTCATTTCGACTCCTTGGAAGCGACACCGCCGACCATTTGGCCTTCTGGCGGGGTCGAAAGTGACCACGGAAATGGGTCGGGGCGCGTGTCGTCAACCTGGTGCCGCCTCATGGGGCGTGCGGAGTCGGTCAGGTGATGAGGGCGATGCGTCGGTAGGCATCGAGGAGCACCGGGGCGGTCGGCCAGCCGTCGATGATCCGCACGACGCTCTGGCGTGCCCGGTGCACGAGGCGTCCCGGAGCGTGGAATATCCCCCAGCGGAGTGCCTTGGGTCGGGCGTCGGTCCAGGATCCGTCGAAGCACAGCAGTTGGAACCATCGCACGAGGTCGGCGGCCAGGGCGACGGTCATCAGCCAGGTGGTGTTGGCCTCGAAGCTGGCGAAGGGGAACCGGCACAGCCCCGAGTCCTTCAATCGTTGGATGTGGGACTCGACGTGGGCGTGGGCCCGCATGGTGGCATCCAGCGCTCTCGGGTCGCCGTCTTGGTCGGTGTAGAACCCCCAGTAGCGGTAGTCGAGGCTTGGGAACAGGCTGCGCTGGGCACCGGGATGGAGCGGTTCACGTCGGACGATCAGCCGGGTTCGGGAGGGGAACTTCGCTCCGTCGATCAGGCTGGTGAGCTCGGCCACCGCTGCTCCTTCCTTCAACTCGCCGTCCTGGGCGAGGGCGGGAAGCCACACCTCTTCGATCCCGATGGCATCGAAGATGGCGGCCGTGACCTGGGGATTGGATCGGGCAGACACGTAGAAGCCGATGTTGCGGGCCCGACACGCAGCCAAGAAGCCCTCGGTGCACCCGGCCGAGTCGGCCCGCATGATGACGTCGCGCTGCACGAGGTCGGACTCGTCACCTTCGTGGTGGCCCACAGCGATAGGGGCCGGCAGCTGGGCGATGGCCTCATCGAGCACGGTGATGTGATCGGCGACGGTGTTGGAGCCGGCGTTCCCCGGGCGCAGCAGTGCAGACAGCGTCTCACCCGTGGCGTCCGCAAAGCAGAACAGCGGATGGAAGCCGAAGCCGCCCTTGAAGGTGGGCGCTGTCTGCTCCTTGTTCTCCGAGTGGATCTCGACCAGGGAGGCGTCGATGTCCAAGAGGACGGGGTCACCCGCCGTCGTCGTCGTCGAGCGGGACCACACCTGCGCTCGCATCACCGCCATCGCTTCGGCGATCCCGGAACGGGTCGACGACGTGATCTCGCGGAACGTCCGGGCAACCGTGGTGTCCGACGGCACTGAGCCGAAGAGGTCATCACCGATGCGCAGGTGCTCGATGTCGAGACAGCTCTCACCGCCACCGGCGAGGGTGAGTGCCATCTGGACGAGCACCTTGCCCCGGTCGTGGATGGGAACGCCGGCGCCACTCCACGGGATCCGGGAAGACAGCGCATCACCGAGCCCCAATCGGTCGGCAAAGGACCCAAGAGCGTG
>JADMIG010000111.1 GCA_015478725.1 Chloroflexota bacterium
CCACAACCACCCAGAGCAGACTTGTTAAGACATAGAGAGTAAGCAGCTTGTTACATAGGTTTCGGAGAAGAGTGTTGACGATCCTTTGCGAAAGAGCAGTGCACGAGATTTCCCGAGCTACGACCAGAGTCCCCCGTCTTCCCGTTGGGTCCTTTTGGGACGATCCCAAATGGCCGATATTCCACCGGCTTCCTGGATTCCGACTTCGACTTCAGTCGCACAAGCTTTTGCGACTCAAATAGATGTAGCCACAGGCACGCACAGTTTGCTCGCACCAGAGTTCACGGGGGCCTACGCCCCATCCCCATCGTCTAGCCTACTTCCAGCGCTAGCGTCCTTGGGACCTCCAGTTGCCCCGATATCCAGTAGATTTGACATGTCCAGACATATTCCAGTATCCCAGACCTCGGCTCGAGTCCCAGTAGCTTCACGTTCTACAGCCTCCCGTCCAGTAGCTCCTCGTCCAGACCACTCAGGCCTTGACAGCATCTTGAAGAGCCTGGCCCCAGATAAGTTTTCTGGTCATGTTGAAGAGCAAGACATAGAAGATTGGATCACCCAGATGGAAAGATTTCTCAGGATCTCCCAGATACCAGAGCACCTCCAGGTAGATGTTGCTGCAGCCTGCTTGACAGGACCAGCTTCCAGGGCATGGTCATCAATTGAAAAGCTACGCAGACAGCACAATCAAGAGATCCAGCTTACTTTCCTCTTTGACACATTGAGGAGGAGTTATGGCGAGATTTTCCCAGAGCAGAAGTTTCGGCAGAAGCTTAAGACACTGCGCCAGACAGATACAGTAGAAGAGTATGCCAGAGCCTTCATGACCATACTTGGGCAGTTGAAAGTTCCCATGTCTGAGCTAGACCAGATAGACCAGTTCATGCAGGGGTTGAAAGAACCCCTGAGGATGCAGTGCTTGTGGGATCCAGCCAGCCAGGGTCCATTTAACGACCTCCAGAGATTAGTAGCATATGCTACAGCACATGATGTTTCTCATCGTGTCCAGCCTGAGTCTGCATCGCCTGATGCAGAATCCAGCCAGTACCCAGCCCATGATTCACTCGCAGAAACAAACATGGCCAGTCCAGGCCTCAAGAGACGAAGGGAAAATGACTCCAGTCTTGTTGAGCCCCAGAAATCCCGCCGGTTCCATGCAGCATTCACGCCTAACTATAGGGGCACTCCAGAAGCTGAATACCTTATGGAGCATCGATTGTGCTTCCATTGTATCCAGCCGGGTCATTCAGTGAGGGATTGCCCAGTGAAGCACGATGAGAGGAAGCCTGCAACTAAGTTCCAGCTTTCTGCCAGTGGGGAGCCAGTCCTGTCCCAACCCAGCACGTCCTGACAGTAGATGCAGTCTCTCGAGCCATTCCAGCAGAAGCAGAGTTGCCTTGGCCAGTTTGCCAAGACACAGCACGTTGGCCAGTTTGCCAAAATCCAGAGTTGCCTTGGCCAGT
>JADMIG010000112.1 GCA_015478725.1 Chloroflexota bacterium
TGTTGTTGTCAAGGGAAAATGTCACCCTAACTGCAAAAGGAAAATGTCACCCCATCACCTTGCAGTAAATCTATTCGGGTAAGCACGCCAGGGGTGATTGGAGGCAGGTTTGTGAGCAGAAGGTAGTTGTGTATCGGCTAGCCGATACACAACTACCTTCTGCTCACCCTCTTGTTGAGCTTGAAACCTGGGTCCTTTACGCGCCCTCAACAAGGCCGCTTCGTTTGGAGCACTTTGGTGAGCCAAGCACTCCCCTTTGTAGTACACTGCCAAACTGCCGTCCAGTCGCTCATGTACCTCTACCACTGCGTGTACATAGCTCATCCTTTGTGGGCCAGGCAGCACTTGTAATCTATGTCCAAAGAAGCGCACACAGTTGTCTGCTCCCACAGTGCGCAGGTACTTCATGCAGAAAACGGTATCCGGGTCTACCTCCTGGGTCTCGGTCAGTGGACTGTAGGAACTGCCTTGCTCAGCACCAGCAGCTTGTAAGCCGAAACGTTCATTGAAGCGAGGTAGATATTGTTGCAGCACCAGATTGGCCTCTTGCTCGTTGGTAGCTCCAGCTAACCTAAGCTCAATGACCAACCTGCTCTGCAACGTGCCAAACAACCTCTCCACTCTACCTTTAGCCTGAGGAGAGCGTGCGATAATAGAGGTGATAGAAAGCTCCCCAAGCATCCTGCCAAACTGCGTCGGCTCCTGCTCTCCCCGAAGCTGCTCCTCTATGCTCCACTCGACCATGCGCCGGGGCGTCGGCACGAAGATCGAATGCCGGTCGTGATACACTGCTTGTGGACGACCATGCCGCAATATTCCCTCTCGCATCAGCAGCATGTAACCAGCAGTATCTTCCTCTTGCCTGAACACAGCCGCAGGCATCGTGCCTGTAGCATCGTCTATGGCGGCTAGCAGGCTGAGGCGTGGACCTCTCCCCTGTAGCCAGTCGTGAGGAGAAGCGTCTATCTGCCATAGTTGCCCCTCCTGTGGGTAACGCTCTCTGCGTGAGCGATGCTTGGGTGCTCGACGCTTGCGTGGGCTTGAGATGCCCTTGTCAAGCAGGGTGTTTCTCAAGGTGGAGCGGCTCACAAGGATGCCTTCTTGTTCGGCTAACAGTTCACTCATGTGCTGCTGGTTACACCCTCGGTACTTGGTACAGGCAAGCTCCGCTACTCTCTGTTTCATCTCATCACTCAGTGCGTTGTGGGGAGTGCGTCCACGATTGCCGTGAGAAAGTGCGGCTGCTCCCTCCTTTCTATATGCCGCTACCATTCTTCTTATTTGTCTCACTGACAAGCCCAGCAACTCTCCCGCCTCATATGCCGTAAGATGCCCTTGCAGCACCTGGTTTAGCACCATCAGCCGTCGTTGTTCTTTGTTGTTCAAAGCGATTGTCTCCTTCATGGTGACATTTTCGCATAACAGTTAGATGCTGACATAATCGTATCACTTCAACA
>JADMIG010000113.1 GCA_015478725.1 Chloroflexota bacterium
GCCGCTATCCTCGGCGCAGATGGAGACCCCTGACCCGCCGCGCCGATGACGCCCTACGAGTTCGCCACGAAATGGCGTGGCGTGACAACCGGCGAGCGCGCCTCCGCGCAGTCCCACTTCAGCGACCTGTGCGCAATGCTCGGCGAGCCGACCCCGAGCGACGCCGATCCGTCGGGGTCGTGGTACGCGTTCGAGAAGGGGGCCAGCAAGCTCGGCGGCGGTGACGGCTACGCCGATGTCTGGAAGCGCGGCTTCTTCGCCTGGGAGTACAAGGGCAAGAACAAGGATCTGCGGGCCGCGTACCGCCAGCTCAACGGGTACCGCGACGCGCTCGAGAACCCGCCGCTCCTCGTCGTCTGCGATCTCGAGCGGATCGAGGTCTGGACAAACTTCACCGGCCTCTCGCCGGTCACGAGGATCGTCACCCTCGACGAACTCGCGCGGCCCGATCCCTCGGCGGCGCTCGCGATCCTGCGGGCGATCTTCACCGCCCCCGAGGAGCTCCGCCCGACCTTCGAGCCGGCGCAGATCACCGAGGCGGCGGCGCGGACGTTCGCCGAGCTCGCCCAGGCCCTCCGGGCGCGCGGCCACGAGCCGACCGTCGTCGCCCACTTCCTCAACCGGATCCTCTTCTGCCTCTTCGCCGAGGATGCGGGACTCCTCCCCAAGGGCGTCCTCTCGCGGCTCGCCGCGGCGACGAAGGGACGCTCCTCCCTCTTCACCGAGGCGCTCGGTGAGCTGTTCGCCCGGATGTCGCACGGCGGCGGAATGTTCGGGGCGGAGGAGGTCCCCTGGTTCAACGGCGGCCTGTTCGACTCGGCGGACGTCCTGCCCCTCAGCGGCTCGGAGATCAACACCCTCCTCGAGGTGAGCAACCTCAACTGGGCGCTCATCGAGCCGGCGATCTTCGGGACGCTCTTCGAGCGCGGTCTCGACCCCGCCCAGCGCGCCCAGCTCGGTGCCCACTACACCGATCGAGCGGCGATCTGGCAGCTCGTCGAGCCGGTCGTGATCCGGCCGCTCCGTCGCGAGTACGCGGCGATGCAGGCGCGGGTCACCGAGCTCGTCCTCGCCGGCCGCAAGGTGACGCGCGCGACGCGACCCGAGCAGGACCCGGGCGCCGTGTTCCGCTCGTTCCTCGACCGGCTGCGGGCGGTCCGGGTGCTCGACCCGGCGTGCGGCAGCGGGAACTTCCTCTTCGTCACCCTGGGGGCGCTCAAGGACCTCGAATACGAGGCGATCCACTGGGGCTCGCTCGTCCTGCGGACCCCGATGGAGGTCCCGCGGATCGGCCCCGAGGCGGTCCTCGGCATCGAGCTCAACGCGTATGCCGCCGAGCTTGCCCGGGTGACGATCTGGATCGGCGAGATCCAGTGGATGCTCCGTCACGGCCTCGGCTACCGGCGCGACCCGATCCTCCGCCCGCTCGACCACATCGAGACCCGCGACGC
>JADMIG010000114.1 GCA_015478725.1 Chloroflexota bacterium
CGAGGACATCATCATGACGGCGAAGGAACAGGTGCGGGTCCAGGTGCTCGCGGGGATGCTCGACGGGCGCTATGCGGCGGAGGAAGCGGCGGCGCTGCTCGCCCGCTCGCCCCGCCAAGTGCGGCGGCTACGGGCGGCGTTTCTCCGCGATGGCCCGAAGGCGCTTGCCCACGGCAACCGCGGCAGGCGGCCAGCGCACGCGCTCAATCCCGGGATCGCAGCGCGGGTGCTCGCGCTTGCGAGCGGCGTCTACGCCGGCTGTAACGACCAGCATCTCAGCGAGCTGCTCGCCGAGCACGACGGCATCCTGCTGCACCGGTCGTCGGTGCGCCGGATCCTGCGCGGCGCCGGCCGGCAGAGTCCGCAGCGGCGGCGACCGCCCAAGCACCGCGCGCGGCGCGAGCGCATGCCGCAAGCTGGCATGCTGCTGCAGGTCGATGGCAGCCGCCACCGCTGGCTCGGTCCGGACGGCCCCTGGCTAACGCTGATCGCCGGCATCGACGATGCGACGGGTGACGTCCCCTGGGCCGTCTTCCGCGAACAGGAGGATGCGGCGGGCTACCTCCTGCTGCTCCAGCAAGTCGTGCGGCGGCGCGGCGTGCCGCTGGCGCTCTACAGCGACCGCCACACGATCTTCCAGGTGCGGGCCGACGACCCGCTGTCACCCGAGGAGCTGCTGGCCGGCGGACGGCCACGCACGCAGGTGGGCCGCGTCCTCGCCGACCTCGACATCACCTGGATCGGCGCCCGCTCGCCGCAGGCAAAGGGGCGCATCGAGCGGCTCTGGCGGACGCTGCAGAACCGCTGGGTAGCGGAGCTGCGCTTGCGCGGCGTCACGACGATCGCGGAGGCGAATCGGGCGCTGCCGGCGCTGCTCGCCCAGCACAACACGCGCTTCCGCCAGCGCGCGGCGACGGCTGGTCCGGCCTACCGGAAACCGCCGTACGGCGCGGCGCGCGACGTCTTTTGCTTCAAATACTGGCGCACCGTCGGCAACGACAACGTCGTCACCGTCGACGGCCGCGCGATCGCGATCCCACCGGGTCCGCAACGGCGCTCGTACGCCAAAGCCCGCGTGGAAATCCGCGAGCATCTGGATGCGAGCGCGAGCGTCTACTACGACGGCGCCTGCATCGCGCGGCAGCGTCCCCAGCCAGGGCCGCTGCGCACGAAGCGGCGCGGACACATCGGTGAGAGACCAGCGCCGGAGCCGCCGCCGACGCTGCCCGCAACCCGCCGGGCCGCCGTGTCCTGGACGCCGCCCACCACGCATCCATGGAGACGAGACACGCAGACAACAGAAAACGGACGACAGCGATATGCTGCCGCCCGTCTCCCGCTCTACAATGCCGATTCTATCGCAGGAGCTACCGTGCAGCGGACAAAGTCTCGGAACACTTAGCGGTCAAAGTCTCAGAACTTCAAC
>JADMIG010000115.1 GCA_015478725.1 Chloroflexota bacterium
GGGTCTACGCGTTCAACTGGGGAGAGCGGGTTCTGATTCTCGGTGGTGAGGGTCGCTGTGGCCACGTGACTCCACCGGTATGCAGCAGTACTCGGAGCCGGTAGTGCTCGAAGCAGGTGAAGCCTCTCCCGGCCCGCTTGACCTGCTTCACACAGAAGTTGAGGCCTTCGGTCGGTCCGTTGGATGCCCCGGTTCGGTGATGATTCAAGATCTCCTTCCGCCATCGCTTCAAGGTGTCACCGAGCGAACGGATCTCCTCGACCTCGTCGGACCGGCAGCCGACGATGGCCTTGTCGAGGAGGACGGATGCCTCCCTCGGATCATCGGTGAGATAGACGTCACGGACCGATTCCTTGGCCAGCCATGCTCCGAGCAACTCGTCGTGGGGGTCGCCGAGTCGCAGCCCGAGCAGCAGACGGTCATGTCCTCGTTCGTCGAGCCGCTCGGTTCCTTTGAGGAGGAGCTTGCGGATCCGATAGAGCGGGTCGTGCTTCCGGCCGCGATGGCCGAGCGTCTCGTTCTGGACCCGGCGGCGCACCTTGTCGATGCAGCGGTTGGCCACTCGGACCACGTGAAAGGGATCCGCCACCCGGGTGGCATGGTCGAGGTGAGGAGAGGTGCCGGCCCGGTAGCTCTCGGCCAGGTCGGTGGCCACCACCCGGACACCCTTGAGCCAGTCGGGGTCCTGGGCGGCACACCATCGGCGCAGGTCAACAGCGGCATTGCCCTTCACCATGTCGATCATCTGCCGACGCTTCAAGTCCACCATCCCGGTGGCGTAAATGGTCGAGTGCTCCGGGTTGGCCGAGAGGAAGGACGTTTCGTCGATCCCGAGTGCCCTCACCGTGCCGACCCGTTTGGGATCGTCGACGAGCGGGGTGCCGTGGAGGACGACAGCGCCCATCACCGTCCACCAGCACACCCCGAGCTCACGGGCGACCACGGCCACCGGCATGGCCAGCTCGCCCACTTGGCGGGTGGCCTCGGCTCCCGCTCGCAGCGTCAGCACCGCCCGGGGTGCGACATGGTCGGTGCCCTCGGTCCAGGTCTTCGCCTCACAGTCAGGATCGCTGCAGCGCCACCGGCGCTTCATCCACACCAGCCGGGCCGGACGGCCGAAGCAGGGCAGATCCCGGATGTCGACCCGCAGGCGGTCCTGGGCCTCGGCTCGCACGCCGCAGACGGCACAACCCACCAGATCCGTTGTCGTCTCCACCGTCACCACCACTTCCGCCGGCGTCTCGTTCACCTCGAGTATCCGGAAGCCGTCGAGTCCCAGCAGTGCCTCGGCCAGGCCGGTAGCGTCATTCATGTCAGAGGTCCTCCTTGTTGAAGTCGTCGAACAACTCCAACGATGGCGGGACCTCTGGCCGCGTTCGCGGATACCTCGTTACCTCACGCTCCCCAGTTCAACGCGAAGAGCC
>JADMIG010000116.1 GCA_015478725.1 Chloroflexota bacterium
GGGTCTTCTGCTCCTGTCGTGGGTCATGAATCGGCCGTCCATGGAAGCTGAGGGGCGATACCTGCCCGGTTGAGCATGATCATGGTGATGAAGCTTTCGGGATCGTGGAACCCCCGAGCCGCAGATCGGATCCTGCCGATGGCGGCGTTGTTGGACTCCGAGATCCCGTTGGTGAGTTTCCACTCGAGCGTGGCCTCGATGGAGTCCCGGTAGTGCCGGATGGTCCGGGCCAGCTTCACGAACGGAGGGAGCTTCGATCGTGAGGCGTAGGCCAGCCAGCTGTCGAGTGCCCGGCGTGCGGCCATGAGCGGCATGGCCATGACATCCCTCAGTTCTTCCTTCAGCTGCCAGGCCCGGAACGCTCGCTTGTTGGCCCGTTCCAGATCACGGATGGTGCCCTTCTGCTTGGAGGAGAGGTTCTCCCAGTTGCGCAGCAGCATCCAGCGCAGGCCCTTGAACTCCTTGGCCGCCTGCGCCCCACCGTTTCGCCGGAGTGTGTTCCACTCCTCCCTCCGCACCTCGTCGAGGGCGGCGGTGGCCCACCCGATCAGGTGGAAGGTGTCCAGGCAGACGATGGCTTCGGGTGCCCGCTCGGCGATCACCGACCGGATCCATTCGGCCCCGTCGCAGGTCACGAACTGGAGCTGAGCTGCCCGTTCTTCTCCCAGGGCCTCGAAGAAGGCCCGGACGGTCTCCTTGCTGCGGCCCTTCATGGCCCAGATGACCCGACCGGTCAGGTGGTCACAGACCACGGTCAGGTACTTGTGCCCCTTCTTGTACTTGACCTCGTCGATGGCGATGGCGACCAGGCCGTCCAGCAGGTCGATCCGTCCCAACGCCTCGGTGGCCACCCGGATGCACATATGGTCGACGGCTCGCCAGGAGATGCCGTGACGCTTGGCTGCCGCCAGCTTGTTGGACACGATGGCGTCGAAGACCACCAGGTCTTCGAAGGCCCGGGTGAAGGCACTGTCGTGGCGGGCGAAGGACACCTCGGCGACGGTCACCCCGTGCTCTGGACAGCTGACCCGGGGAGCTTCGGCAACGAGCTCGCAGGTCGCCATGCCCATGTCGATGTGCCGCCACCGTCGCTCACCGCCACCGTTGTCGAACCACGGTGCCATCACGCCGCATCGCCCACAGCGGCCTCGAATCCGGGCTCTGCGCCGCACCCAGACCACCAGCTTCGAGCGCCCACCGTCACCGGCCTCGACCAGCTCCCGTCCCACGACCACCACCGTGGAGACGCACAAACCCAGCAGTTTCCTCAGTACGCTGTTGTCGCGCACGCCGTCCTCCTCCTTCGATTTCCAGTTCAGCGACCAGAAACCGTAGGAATGAGGCGGCGTGTCGCCGCGGATGGTCAGGGTCAGGCCAGGTCAGGCACCCACGACTGCGTCACAAGACCC
>JADMIG010000117.1 GCA_015478725.1 Chloroflexota bacterium
ACATCATCCTCGCTCTGAAGGCCGCGGTCTACACGGCGATGGGCAGCTGTCCGATGGGTTCCTCCTGTTCTTTTCCTTGAGGATAGAGAGCGTTTGAGAGATCGTGCGCCGGGATGAGGCGCAGGGACTCATCCGCGAGGTAGCGCCGCCCGACGATCCACTCGTCGTGCTGTTCGGCGAGGACGGCGCCGACGAGGCGCACGACCGCGGCGCGGTTGGGGAAGATGCCGACGACATCGGTGCGCCGTCGGATCTCGAGGTTGAGGCGTTCCTGCGGGTTGTTGGAGCGGATCTTGCGCCAGTGCTGTTGCGGGAACGCAGCGAACGCCAGGATCTCGGGTGCCGCCTCGGCGAGCATGCGCGCGGCGTCCGGGAACCGCGGCTCGAGCTGGTGGACAATACGCGCATGCTGTGCCCAGACCTCCTCCGCCGACGCCTGATCGAAGACGCTCCGGACGAGCGTGGCGACGAATGGCTGTGCGCTCTTCGGGACGCGGATGAGGAGGTTGCGCGCGAAGTGGGTGCGGCAGCGCTGCCAGGCAGCGCCGGCGAAGACAGCGGCGATCGCGTCCCTGAGGCCCTGGTGGGCGTCAGAGATCACGAGCTAGCACGCCGGAGAGCCCGCGCGCGGAGAGCGACCGCAGGAAGCTCAGCCAGAAGGCGCCGTCTTCACTTGCGCCACAGTCCAGCCCGAGCACTTCGCGCTGCCCCTGCCCGTTGACCGCGGTAGCGACGACGACGGCGACGTTCACGACGCGGCCACCCTCACGCACTTTCTGGGTGAGGGCATCGAGCCAGATGTAGGGATACGGACCCGTCTCGAGTGGCCGTTCGCGGAACGCCTGCACCTGCACGTCGAGCGTCTGACAGATACGCGAGACCTCGCTCCTGGAGATGCCGTCGCAGCCGAGCGCTTGCACGAGATCCTCGACGCGGCGCGTGGAGACGCCCTCGACGTATGCCTGCTGGATGACAGCGAGGAGCGCTTGTTCGGAGCGGCGGCGTGGCTCCAGGAAGGGCGGCAAGTACGAGCCTTCCCGTAGCTTCGGGATGCGCAGGTCGATCGTGCCCGCGCGGGTGTCCCAGCGGCGCGGGCGATAGCCGTTGCGGTAAGTGACGCGGGCGGGCGTGTGCTCGTGCAAGGCGGCACCGATCTGCTGACTGACGTCGGCATCCATCACAGCGTGCAGGACGACTTGCAGCGCCTCTCGCAGGAAGTCGAAGTCCGCGTCGTCAGCGTGCTTGCGGATGATGTCGAGAGCGTCCATGGTGGGGGTGGTCACAGAGATCCTCCTTGTGTGCGGGTGATGCTGTCACATGAGGATGATGCTGTGGCCGCTTGCTAGCCAGTTGACCGATTACTTACACCACGTCCTGGGACTCTACT
>JADMIG010000118.1 GCA_015478725.1 Chloroflexota bacterium
CTTTCACTAGTAGGTTTTTGAGAAAGGGAGAAGTGTAGCCCAAAAAGAGAGAACCGGTGAAGAGACTGATTTTTGCTGCTAAGATAGGAAAAAACACTGTAGCTATCAGAGCAGGAGAAAAATCATGTCTCACCCAGAACCATTATCGCAATGGATCGAAATCGTGTCAACGATGTTGCCGAAATTGAGTCGACCGCAGGCCAGGGTGCTGGCCTATTGGAGCTATGGGATGGTGCTGGCCAAATCGTGTGGCATCACGCTGGTGTGTGCGGCCTTGGCGCTGCAAATTGGAAGGACGGAGCAGAGCTTGTTGCAACGCTTGCGCGAATGGTGCTATGGGGCCAAGGACAAAAAAGGGGAGAAGCGTCGTGAACTGGACGTGAGCACCTGTTTTGGCCCGTTGCTCCAGTGGATTCTGGCCTGGTGGCCCGCTGATCAGCCGCGGCTGGCTTTGGCCTTGGATGCAACGACGCTGAAGAAACGCTTTACGGTGCTGTGCATCAGCGTGGTGTATCGGGGCTGTGCGATTCCGGTGGCCTGGAAAGTGGTGGGCGCTCTCGAAAAGGGAGCCTGGGAACCACACTGGCTCACGCTGCTCGAGAAATTGGCGGGCAGTGTACCAGCACACTGGACGGTGATTGTGATGAGCGATCGCGGCTTGTACGCTCCCTGGCTCTACCGCAAGATCGTGGCGTTGGGCTGGCACCCATTCATGCGCATCAACAAACAAGGCAATTTCCGTCCAAAAGGAGAAGGCAAGTTTCGCAGTCTGAGCACAGCAGCACCACAGGTGGGCAGTGCGTGGTGTGGTCAGGTCGACTGTTTTTCAGGGGAGGTGAGTCGCTTGCAGTGCACGTTACTCGCGCGCTGGGATGAGGGCTATGAGGAAGTGTGGTTGATCGTCACCGATCTGGCACCTGCACAGGCGACGGCGGTCTGGTATGGCATGCGCAGTTGGATCGAGGGTGGCTTTAAAGATACCAAGCGCGGAGGTTGGGGTTGGCATCAGACCAAGATGGTCGATCCTGAGCGGGCGGAGCGCTTGTGGTTAGCCATTGCGGTGGCCACGTTGTGGGCGGTGAGCGTGGGCGGCGAGGTCGATGCGAGCCTGCCGGTGAGCAGTTTGGAGGCCTTGCCCCAAACCCATGTGGCCCGGCGCAAAGCCACGAAACGTTCGCGCCCACGCATGCTCAGTTGCTTTGCGCGTGGCATTCTCACCATTGTCGGCTTGTTGATCCGCGGTGATGGGCTCGTGGTGGGCCGCTTTGTGCCGGAACCCTGGCCAACCAAGCCCTCGGTTCCCAAAAAGAAGAACACGAAGGCCAAGGCTCATGTCGCTCAGGAGGCCGCTTGATGAAAAACCTACTAGTGAAAG
>JADMIG010000119.1 GCA_015478725.1 Chloroflexota bacterium
GTAATTGGATAGCGGGGTCCACCGCCTGGTCGGGTTCCGCGCGTACCGTGGGGAATTCCGGCGCGCGATTCCTCTCAGGGCGGTACGGCGGCTGCGCTTGCAGCGTTGACGGGTGAGGTGTCGGCGCTGCGCAGGGCGGTCGAGTCGCAGGTCGATCGGATCGCGGAACTGACTGAAACGCTGGCCGTGCGCGATGCGCGTGTGGCCGAGTTGGAGAAGCTGTTGGAGGACAGCCGGCGGTCCGGGAAGCGTCAGGCGGCACCGTTCTCGAAGGGTCTGCCGGTCGAGGAGCCGAAGCGGCCGGGGCGTCGGTCGGGGAAGAACCACGGTCAGCATGGGCATCGGGCGGTGCCGGTCGGGCCGGTCGACCGGGAGTTGTCGGCGCCGCTGCCGGCGTGCTGTCCGGGCTGCGGCGGTGTCGTCGACCATGAGCGTGACGTCGAGCAGTTCCAGACCGAGCTGCCCGATGTCCGACCGGTGGTCACCCGGTTCACGATCGGGGTGGGCCGCTGTCGGAACTGCCAGCGGCGGGTCCAGGGCCGACACGTCGAGCAGACGTCGGACGCGTTGGGGGCCGCCGCCAGCCAGATCGGTCCCCACGCCAAGAGCCTGGGCGTGTGGCTCCACTACGCGTTGGGGTTGAGCTTCGCCAAGACCACCCAGGTGCTCGGCCGTCTCGGAGTTCCGGTCACCGCCGGCGCCCTGTCTTCGTCCGCCCAGTCCACCGGCACCGATCTTGTCCCGGTGCACGCCGCCATCGTCGATCGGATCAACACCGCGGCAATGGTCGTGATGGACGAGACCGGCTGGCGGGTCGACGCCGAGGGCGCCTGGCTGTGGACGGCGACCTCGAAAGAGGCGACCGCCTACAACGTGGCCGACGGCCGAGGCTTCGACCAGGCCACCGTGCTCCTCGACGACAACTACACCGGCACCCTCGTCCGCGACGGCTGGGCGGTCTACCGCCGCTACCAGGCCGCCCGCCACCAGACCTGCATCGCCCATCTCCTCCGACGCTGCACCGAGATGGAATCCGACCTGCCGGCATGGGCCAGAGCCACCCCCCGGGAGATCAAGCACATCCTCCTCCAAGCCCTCGACGCCCGCGACCTGCCGGCCGACGAACGCCGGGCCGTCATCGACGACCTGGCCGAACTCATCGAGCTGATCGCCGAAGCCGCCCACCCCCACGACGCCAACCGCCGTCTAGTCAAACACCTCGTCAACGAAGCCGACGCGCTGTTCACCTTCCTCGACGACACCGACATCGACGCCACCAACTGGAGAGGCGAACAAGCCATCCGGCCCGCGGTGGTGAACCGCAAAGTCTGGGGTGGGAACCGGACCTGGCGAGGAGCCGCCACC
>JADMIG010000120.1 GCA_015478725.1 Chloroflexota bacterium
TGTGTGCGCCATATCGGGCGCAGACCAAGGGCAAGGTCGAGCGGTTCATCCGTTACCTGCGGCACAGCTTCTATGTGCCGCTTGCCAGCCGCCTCGCCCAGGAAGGGCTGATCGTCGATCGGGAGACCGCAAACCTGGCGGCCAGGCGCTGGCTGCGCGAGGTGGCGAACGCTCGGGTGCACGGCACCACGGGCGACATTCCGGCCGAGCGGCTGGCGATCGAGCAAACGCAGTTGCAGCCGGTGCCGACACCTTACGGCGGCCGCAGCGTGCGCTCGATGCAAAGCCCGAAGCCGGTGCCGATCATCGGCCTGCAGCACCCATTGTCGATTTACGACGCCTTTGCCGGCGGTGGCCGATGAGCGATTTGCAGCATCAGCGGATCGCGGATTTGTGCCAGGAGCTGCGGTTGAGCGCGCTTCCCGATCAGTATTCCGGCATCGCCCAGAGTGCCGCCGCGAAGCAGGCTTCCTTCGCCGACTTTCTGGAGGACACCTTGCGGGCCGAGCGTGACGCACGCCGGGCGCGGGCCCGCGAGATGTTCGCACGTGTTGCCGGCTTCCCGGCAGTCAAGACGCTCGACGGCTTCGACTTTGGCTTCGCGACAGGCGTGCCGCGGCCGCAAATCCACGAGCTCGCCGGCCTGGCCTTTATCGAACGAGCCGAGAATATCGTCTTTCTCGGCCCCAGCGGCGTCGGCAAGACGCATCTGGCGATTGCCCTCGGCTACCTGGCAACCCAGCACGGCCACAAGGTACGCTTCACCTCGGCGGCCGATCTGGTGATGACACTCGAGACGGCGCAGCGCCAGGGCCGCTGGAAAGAGGCGATGCACCGCGCGGTCAGCCTCTACAAGCTCTTGATCATCGACGAGATCGGCTACCTGCCGCTCGGGCGCGAGCAGGCCAACTTGTTCTTCCAGGTCGTCGCCAAGCGCTATGAGAAGGGCGCGATGATCCTGACGTCGAACCTGACCTTCGGGTCGTGGGACCAGGCCTTCGCCGGCGACCCGGTGCTGACCGCGGCGATGCTCGACCGGCTGCTGCACCACTCGACCGTCGTCAGCATCCAGGGCGAGAGCTATCGCCTCAAGGACAAGCGCCGCGCCGGATTGCTGAAAGCGCCGACGCCGGCGCAGCCCGCAGCGGCACCGGCAGAGTGAAAAGCTTGCCCAGGTGGGCCCACAGGGACCTCCCGCGCTGCGCTCCGCCGGACTCGTGGCGGTCGCTGCGCTCCGCGCGGGTCCCTCCTATGGACTACCTGGACAAGCCCCGAAACGACGCGGGTGGGTCAAGATTCAATCGGCGACATCGAGCAAAGTGGGTCAGGTTTCAACCGGCGTTGACA
>JADMIG010000121.1 GCA_015478725.1 Chloroflexota bacterium
CGATGCTCCTATGGATTGTCAAGGGCGAGTGCTGACCTCGGGAGCTGCGCGAACACCTCTCGAGCCACGTAGCGTTTGAGGCAGCGGATCGCTTCCTTCTTGGTCCGACCTTCCTTCATCCGGCGCTCGATGTAGTGCTTGGTTCGCGGGTCGTTGACCATCCGGGTGAACACGATGTGCCAGAGCGCTGAGTTGGCCTGGCGGTCCCCGCCGCGGTTGAGCCGATGGCGGTGCTGCTTGCCGCTCGAGGCATCGAGGGGAGACACCCCGCAGAGCTTGGCGAAGGTGGCCTCGGTCTTCAGGCGCTCGGGGTTGTCGCCGGCGGCCACCAGGAGGGCGGACGCCACGTCAGTCCCCACGCCGTCGACTGCATTGAGATCTGGTGCGGTTTCGGCGACGAGGGTCTTGAGCACCCGGTCGATCTCTTTGACCTCTTCTTCGAGGGAAAGGGCCCGGCGTGCCAGCGTGCGCAAGGTGAGCTTGGTCACCGTCGTCACGTCGGTCCGTCCGGTGTGGCGATAGGCACTGGCCACGGTGAGCACCTTGTAGATGGAGAGGTCCCGCAGTTCGGCCCGGAGTTCCTCGGGAGCGGTCGAGACGAGGCTGCGCATCTGGTTGATGGCCTGGGTCCGACTGCGCCTGGCCGAGCTGCGGGCCACCCGCAGCACCCGCATGGCCTCGACGTTTCCGTCCCTGGTCTTGGCCGACCCAGTGGCGTCGCCGCCTTGGGCGGCCCGGGCCGCAGCCACCGCGTCGTGAGGGTCCGACTTTCCCGTGCGCCGGCGGCGCTGGCGGTTGGGCCGGTCCACCTCGACGACGGCGACCTGGTGGCCCAAGAGGTGACGGGTGAGCCCCGCCCCGTAACTCCCGGTCCCTTCGACGCCGACGAGCTCAAGGGTCCCGAAGCCCTCGAGCCAGCGCAGCAGCTCCGAGTAGCCCGCGGCTGTGGCCGCAAAGCTCTCTACACCGAGCTGGGCTCCTCGTTCGTCGAGGGCGGCCGCAACGTGCACGTCGAGGTGCGTGTCGACCCCTCCGGTGATTCGGCGCGCGATAGTGGTCATCGTCATCTGTTCCTTTCGCTTGGGTGGATGACACCGCACCGCCGGGACGATGGACAGGACAGCGAAGGGCCTGTGCGGCAGGCTCCTATGAGGTCACTCCGTCCGACCGGTTGGTGTCGGGTGAGTGTCCGAGCCAGGCCGACGAATCGACTTCAGGACAGTCCGAGAGGACGTCAGCCGGTATTGATGGAGTCAGACCTGGCTCGGGCATTCACCCACACGCTGACCAGTTCTCGCTCCGAAATGGTGGACCGTCAGCGGGCTACGTCAATCCTCGCTGCCGG
>JADMIG010000122.1 GCA_015478725.1 Chloroflexota bacterium
ATTGGGAGTGTCAACTTGTCAACCGGGGCGGGGTGGTTGTGCCCAGGCGTGCAGGTCTTCGCCGGTCGCGGTCCAGGGGAGGAACCGTTGCAGGCCGGGTCCCGTCGGCGGCTTGCCGCTGGCTCGTGCGCAGGCATCGAGGTAGGCGGTGAGGTAGGTGATGGGGTTGAGCCCGGCCATCTCGGCGGTGGCGGCGATGGTCCAGACGCGGGCGGCGAGGCGGGCGGCGTCCTCGGTGCGGGATCCGTAGGCGTTCTTGCGGGTCACGACCGGGCGGCGCAGCGCGCGTTCGGCGGCATTGTTGTCCAGGCTGATCATCGGGTAGTCGCGGTGGGCGGTCAGGCCTCCCCATTCGCGGTCCAGCGTGGCCAGGGCCTTCTTCGCCGGTTCTTGCAGCCCGGGCGCGGCCATCTGGGTGGTGCGCGCGGTGTCGATGACCTGCAGCGCCGCGTCCCAACTGCTGCGGGCTTGGTCCAGTTCGGCCTCGGCGTCGCCGGCCCACGCGGTGGCGAGCTGAGTGTGGGCGAGGTAGAGGTTCTTGATCCGCTCCAGCCAGGCGGTGGTCCAGCGGCCCAGCTGCTCGGGGTTGGCGTCCCCGGCGCGCACAAAATACCGCCGTACGTGGGCCCAGCAGTACAGGTTCACCACGCCGGTGGCCTTGCGGCCCGCCGAGCTGTACACGCTGTAGAAGTCGCTGGAGATGACCAGCTGCCGCGGCCCGTCATCGCCTCCGTCGGTCAGCTGGCCGGTTTCCTGGTCGATCCCGGCGTGGCGGGCCAGCACGGCACCCGAGCGGGTGGGGTCCATGACGAAACAGGCGGTGTCCGGCCCGAGGAACACCCACAGCCACCACCTCGCCGGGCCGTCGCCCTCGCGTGGGGCGAACACCCGCCAGCTGGTTTCGTCGGCGTGCAGGTGCCACGAGCCCCGCGACCGGGCGGTGATCGCGTCTTCCAGCGGGGCCAGCAGCGCTCCCGCCGCCGCGCAGATCCCGGTCATGGTGGCCGCCGACAGGGCCGCGCCGTGTCGGCCCAGGGTGGTGACCAGCGAGTTCTGGCTGCGCCCGGCCACGTAGCGTTCGGTGAGCCACTGCGCGATGAACGCGTTGGACACCAAGGCCTTGCCGATCGCCTTCGCCGGGCCGGGCGCGGTCACCGTGACCGGGACCGGGCAGGTGCACTGGCGCCGGTAGCGGCGCCGGCAGTGCGCGCTCACCCGCACGATCACCACCCAGTCCAGCACCTCGCTGACGTGATCTCCCAGCCCGGTGAACGCGGTGCCGCACTCCGGGCAGCAATACCCGCCGCCCGGGAAGTCCCAGATG
>JADMIG010000123.1 GCA_015478725.1 Chloroflexota bacterium
AGGGTGTTGATGAAAGGGTTGAATCACGAGCTTGGCGTGGTCTGATGACGTGACGAAGTGAGTATTGGATTTACCGATCGGGTAGTTACCGGGTTGGCCGTGGTAGAGTGCAGCTCGCTGGCGGCTCGATTCATCCGCTGGGACAGAGCTTTGCGATCCTCAGCAGGTTGTAGGCAGCGCCGACCAGGTAGGCGGCGAAACTGGTCCGCTCGACGCCCCGATAGCGCGTGCGACGGAAGTTGCCGACCGTCTTAATCCAGCCGAAGATCTCTTCGACCCGCTTGCGCACGCGTTGGCTCACCGCGTATCCCGGCCGACTGGTGGTGCGATGGTCAAGTGCCAAGCCGCCCGGCCGTCGTTCATTGTGCGCCACATGGGGAGTGACATTGAGCGCGCGGCAGCTCGCCACGAACGCCGCCGTGTCATAGCCCTTGTCGCCGGCCACCGTGATTCGGCGCGGCCCGCGAATCTCTTGGAGCATCTCCAGTCCTTGTTCGCATTCGGCCCGACCGCCGGCCTGACCCACGCGCAGATCGACCATTAATCCGTTGCGGTTCTCCATCAGCACGCTTTCGGTGTAACAGAGCCTGGCCTCTTTGCCGGCGCCCTTCTTCGCCAGCCGCGCTTCAGGATCAGTCGTTGACTGGTGCGTCGCGTTTTGGCGCCGTTCGCCGTGGAAGTCCACGCTCGGATTGCCCGGGTCATCCGGCGGCGTGCGATCGCTGCGTTCCTCACCCTTGGGGCGAAAGCTCTTGAGCGACGCCCACGCCTCGATCAGCGTGCCGTCCACCGTAAAGTGCTCGTCACTGGTCAGCTTCAGTTCACGTGCCTCCGCCACCACCGTGCGGAAAAACTCGCCCGCCACGTCGTGCTCCAGCAGACGGCCCCGATTGCGGCTAAAGGTCGAGTGGTCGAAGCCCGGCTCGTCCCAGTTCAGATCCAGGAACCACCGAAACAACAGGTTGTAATCTAACTGCTCGCAGAACATCCGCTCACTGCGCACCGTATACAGCGCCATTAAGAGTGAGGCTTTCAACAGCCGCTCCGGCGGGATCGAGGGCCGGCCCACTTCGCTGTACATCTGTTCGAACAACGGCGAGAGTTCTTTGAGCGCGACCTCGGCCAGCTGCTTGATCAGTCTGATCGGATGCTTGGCCGGTACTCGCTGCTCGGGGTTCACCAAGGTCAGCATCGTGCTCTGCGGCCTATCGTATCCCCGCATCTTCCTCTGCCTCCTCAACTCCACCGCCCTCGTTCAAACTATATAGATGCTATACGAGTGATCGATCCGATCGGAGAGGAATTTTTCAACATCCT
>JADMIG010000124.1 GCA_015478725.1 Chloroflexota bacterium
GGTAGAACCCCACTAATCGGTGAACGACCTCAAGCAAGCTTGCGAGGACGCCCTCGTAGCCGCTTGGGTAAAGTTGGATCAGGCAACGGATGTTTGCGAGGACGCCCTCGCAGTCGTTTGGGTAAGGTTGGATCAGGCATGGGCCGTGTGCGAGGGCGACCCCGTCGCTTGAGTGCGACCCAAGGCGCAGGCGCGACCTTGTAGATCAACACTTCCCCAACGCTCCAGATATGATCGGTCAATCCGCTTGCCATGGCAGGCGTACACGCAAAACCTCTGTGCTTGGCCTTGCTCAACTCGTGATGAGGCCAACACAAATTGTAAGTGCATCCAATCAAATACATCCCTCGGTGCAGTCCATCCAGGCGACGAGCGGCATGACGACATTTTCGTGTCAAGGCTGCCAACCGCTCACGCACCGTTCCATTCAACCGTTCGATAAAGGCGGTATTGAGAGCCGTTCCTCCCTGAGAGGCTTGCAAGAGCCTGCTGGCTTGCGAGAGCACACCAAGTGTCATCCTGCGCGTCACTTCCACCACCCGTTTCTTCTCCGTCCGTTTGATTACTGTGGCAATACACAACTGTGGCCAAACCCGCAAACACGCTCGTCCACGCCCTGCCGTCTCTTTGACTTTGTCGCGAAACGCTCGTTTGATACTGTTGGGATAGGCCGCCCACCCATCCGTACTGACCAACAAGGCACACGCCGCTTGCGAACACGCACGAACCTGCCGCATCATGCGATCAGCCAGAGCGGTGTCTCGTGTCAGGCTCACTACCCCTCCCAGCCACAGCCGCGTCGACACCATCATGCTCAACCCCATCCAGGCAATCATCGAGCGTCCTTTCACCCGAATCTCGTCCGCTTGGACATGCACCAGATCAAGGGTTCCTTGTTCAATGAGGTGGTGATGCACCTTCTCACACTGCTTTCCCGCACGATCGCGCCAACTCGCCACCGTTCGTTCGTCCAACTCAAAGGCATGCACAATGGCTTGGATGGGACACCCATACGCGAGAAGCGTCACGACGATCACAATCATGTCGCTTGGCTTGCGAAGCCCTTCTAGCATCGTTCCGCGACGCGCACTAAACGTCTTTTGACACGTATGACAGCGATAGCGTTGAGGGTGATAACTATGTATCCGAATGGTGCCCGCGCCAATTTGGCCTCTTGCGGAACACGCCAAGTTCGGGCAAAATTGGTTCGACGCGTCCATCGGCTCTGTTTGCTTTTCCATAGTTGACAGCATGCCTATGAACGCTTCTTTTTTCAAGCCCTCCTTCTCTGTTCACCGATTAGTGGGGTTCTACC
>JADMIG010000125.1 GCA_015478725.1 Chloroflexota bacterium
CTAGCAGGGTGTTGAAAAAAGTAGCTGAAACGGGATCGACTCGCGATCTGCGAGGGCGTACGATGGCATCGGTGGGTACGTGCAAGGAGGCGGCCGATGCGAGGGGACGCGACGCAGCAACTCGAGATGCTCAGCCCGGTGACGCCGGACACGCTCGTGCCGAAGGCTCATCCCATCCGCGAAATCCGGGCGCTCGTGGATCGAGCGCTGGGTGAGCTTTCGCCCGTGTTCGATGCGATGTACGCAGCAGCGGGGCGACCGTCGATCCCGCCGGAACAGTTGCTGAAGGCGATGCTCCTCCAAGCGTTCTACACGATCCGCAGTGAGCGCCAGCTCTGCGAACGCCTCCAGTACGATCTGCTCTTCAAGTGGTTTCTCGGCCTCAACATCGCCGACCCGGTCTTCGACCATTCGACCTTCTCGAAGAACCGTGAGCGTCTCCTGGAGCACGACGTCGCCGGTCGATTCTTCGAGGCGATCCGCAGCGAGGCGCGGCGACGTCACCTGCTGTCGTCCGAGCACTTTACCGTTGATGGGACGCTCCTCGAAGCGTGGGCGTCGCTGAAGAGCGTCCAGCCGCGCGACAGTGGTGGCGGGCCACCGAGCGGCAAGAATCCGGATGTGGACTTCCACGGGCAGCAGCGCAGAAACGAGACGCATGCTTCAACGACCGATCCGGAGGCGCGACTGGCGCGCAAGGGAAACGGCAAAGAGACGAAGCTGGCGTACGCCGGGCACGTCCTCATGGAGAACCGCCACGGGCTGATCGTGGAGATCATGCTCAACCAGGCGGACGGGCATGCCGAGCGAAACGCGGCACTCGACATGCTCGACCGGCAGGAACGCCCGCGCCGTGTCACGCTGGGGGCGGATAAGGGGTACGACACCGCGGACTTCACTGCCGCTTGCCGCGAGCGCGGCGTGACGCCGCACGTCACGCAGCATACGACGAACCGGAAGAGTCGTATCGATGATCGGGTGACGCGTCACTCCGGATACGCAGTGAGCCAACGCATCCGCAAACGCGTCGAGGAGATCTTCGGCTGGATCAAGACCATCGGCGGCGGCAGGAAGCTTCGCTACATCGGGCTTGAACGCAACCGGCTGTGGGCCACACTCACCGGCGCGGCCTTCAACATCATCCGCATGGCTCGCATCGAACAACAGACCGCCTAACCTCCTGCATCCGCCCGCCGCTTGCTGCAAGAGCCGCAAGAAGAGCGGATGAGATGAGGTCGCCCGCGGCTTCGCACGCCCCATCCGGCCTCCGAACGCCGTTTCTTCAACACCCTGCTAG
>JADMIG010000126.1 GCA_015478725.1 Chloroflexota bacterium
CAGGGTGCTGAAGAAGTGTGTCGAGGCCCCTTCTTGAGCCTTTGCCTGGGTTGTTGGAGCCGGCCGCTCGCCCGTTCCGCTGTCCTCTGTTCCGTTCCCGCCGTCATTCCCCGTTCCTGCGCGAAGCGCGGGCGCTGTTTAGCCGCTGGCCCGCTCGATATTCGCGATGCGGACGAGGTTGAAGGTCGCCGCAGCGATGTAGGCCCAGATCTGGTTCTTCACGATGCCGATGAAGGCCAACTTTCTTCCGCCACCCACGGTCTTCGTCCAGCCGAAGAATTCTTCCACCCGTTTCCGCTTCCGCTGACTCTCGTCGTAGCCCGGGTGTCGCGTCGTCCGGGCGTCAACGCGGCTGCGTCTCCGGTTCGTGTGTTGCGCGACGTGCGGCGTGACGTTCCGCTCCCGCAAGTCGTCGATGAAGTCTTGTGTGTCGTAGCCTTTGTCCGCCCCCAGCGTGATCCGATGCTGCGCGCCGCGCCGGTCGATCATCTCGATCGCTGCCGCCCGCTCTGCCGTGCCCGTCGCCTGCGTGATCAGGATGTCCGTGATCATCCCGCTCCGGTTCTCCATGAGCGCGTGCCCGGCGTAGCACAGACGCGTCGACTGGCGGTCTCCCTTCCGCGCAAGCCGCGCATCCGGGTCGGTCGTCGAGGCGTGTGTCAGATTCGAACGCCGCGTGTTGTGGAAGTCCACGCTCGGATTCTTGCCGCCGCCCCGCGGCGTATCGTCGTCGCGCGGCCGGACGCTCTTCATCGATGCCCATGCTTCCAGCAGCGTCCCGTCCACCGTGAAGTGGTCCGAGGACAGCAGACGACGCCGCTCCGCTTCGGCGAGCACGGCAGCGAAGAAGCGCGCTGCCACTTCGTGCTGCAGCAGCCGGTCGCGGTTCTTCGTGAAGCTCGTCGGGTCGAAGGCGGGGCTCGTAATGTTGAGGTCGAGGAACCACTTGAAGAGCAGATCGTAGTGCAGGCGCTCGCACAACTGCCGTTCGCTGCGCACCGAGTAGAGGGACTTGAGCAACAGGGCCTTCAGCAAATGCTCGGGCGGGATCGACGGACGTCCCCAGGCCGGGTACATCTGCGTGAAGACCGGTGAGAGCTCGGACAGGATCTGATCGACGATGGATTTGATCACCCGGATCGGATGGTCCGCCGGGACGAACTGCTCCGGCGTCATCGGGACGAGCATCTCCGCTTGCTGGACCGCATCACCGCGCATCGAAACCTCCTGCGAACGACCCGCCGCGATCATCCTACGCCGGGCACGATCAGCCGTCGATCCCCTCCTGTACG
>JADMIG010000127.1 GCA_015478725.1 Chloroflexota bacterium
GGCGGTGTGTCAAGTCCTGTGTAAAATTACGGGAGCTTGTCCATCTTACCTCTCGTGCGCCGCAGGCATGGTTAGCCGTTGGAACTTCACGCCTCTAATGACCGCATAGAACATCAGCAGGCAGCTACTCTCGTTTCTAAATGCTGCCCCCATCTTGTGTGAACGTCGTTTCACCTCCTCTATCAATCGCTCGATGGCGTTGGTCGTTCGGATTGCCTTCCAATGCTGTGGTGGGAAAGAGTAGAAGGTGAGGCAAGCCTCATAATCTCGCCACAGGCACTCCACAGCACTTGGATACTCTCGGCGGTACTTCTCACAGAAGGCAAGAGCTACCTGCTCGGCCTTTCCCCTGCTTTCCTGGTAGAAGATTGCCTTTAGCTCCTCTCCTACCACCTCCCGTTGCTTGTGAGGCACATAGCCAAGCACATTCTCCATCTTGTGCTTGATGCAGCGTTGGCGTGGCACTCCTGGGAACTTGGCAGCCACGGCATTGAGCATCGCCTGGTTGCCGTCTGTGATTGCCAGCCCCACCTCCGCTACTCCCCGCACACGAAGGTTCTCGAATAGCTGTTCCCAGGCCACTTGGTTCTCTCGATCTCCTACAGAGAAGCCAAGCACCTCTCTAACACCATCAGGTTTGATACCTATCACCAGCAGAATGGGCATCTTACAGCCCTCGCCCTCGTAGATCACTGTGAAGTACGTGCCGTCAGCGAATATGTACTCGTATCGGGTGGAGAGAGGACGGCTCTTCCATATGGCGTACTCCCCTTCCAGGGTGTGAAACACCCGCGATACGGTGGAGGGTGAAGGAGAGGAGCCGGTCAGCGACTCCATCACATTCCCCACCTGGCGCGTGCTCACCCCTTTGATGAACATGTTCGAGATGGCAGCGTCTACCTCTGGACGGCGACGCGAGTACCGCTCGAACAGTTGTGTCTGGTAGCCACCCCGCGTGCGAGGCACTGCCAACTCCTCAATATGCCCTACTGTGGTGTCCAAGTCGCGGTGGTAGTGGCCGTTGCGCTGGTCTGTTCTTGAGATACTGCGCTCATAGGGAAGGACACCTATCAGAGCGGTGACTTCCGCTTCCAATATAGTGGTAAGAGCCAGGCGCACCGCCTCTTTCAGTTGGCCTGTCAGCATCTGCGTGAACTCATCTTGACTGAGTGCTTGTGGTCGGGTATCCTCTGTTTTGGGAGCCATTGGTTTTTCTCCTTTCGGTAGTTTTCGAGACTTACCTATAGGATAGCCAGGCTCCCGCTTTTACACAAGATTCAGTATACCGCC
>JADMIG010000128.1 GCA_015478725.1 Chloroflexota bacterium
TGTCAATACCCTCGAACCGTAGAGACTTCGGTTAGTGTGATCTTGCGGTTGGATCTTGTAGTCCGCGTCGCGTGCGAGTGGGCAGGCGCTGGCCTGCCCGCGCTGTACGCCGGTTGGGGGTCGTAGAGGCTCCAAGGTCAAGGGCGGCCGGAGGCCGTCGCCGTGGCGATCGCGTCAGCGACCCTTGAGGTTGGAGGTGCGGCCCCCGTACCCTGCGCGGCGCGAACAGACGCTCAGCGGCGGCGCAGCCGCCTCCGTTGTCGTTGTGCTTGTGGGTGAGCATCTGGGTCAGGCCACCTCGGTGTCCGGGTCGTCAGGTTGGGTCAGCTCGTAGTCGATCGGGGAGATCATCCCGAGCGAGGAGTGCCGGCGAGTGCGGTTGTACTCATCGATCCACTCAGCGACTCGCCGGCGCGCGGCGGCCTTGGTGTCGAACTGCTCGAGTGAGCGCAGCTCGAACTCCAGCGTGGAGTGCCACGACTCGATGACCGAGTTGTCCAGCGCTGAACCTGGCCGGCCCATCGACTGGCGGATGTCCAGGCGTGCGCAGGCCGCGCGGAACATCGCGGCGGTGTACTCGCTGCCCTGGTCGGTGTGCAGCACCACCCCGGCGATGTTCCCGCCGCGCACCGCGACCGCCATCGCCAACGACCCGTAGGCAAGCTCGGCGTCATGGTGCTCACTCAAGGCGAACCCGAGGATGCGCCGTGAACGCACGTCGAGCACGCTGGCCAGCTGCAACTTGCCCTCGGCGGTGTCGATCTCGGTGCCATCACCGAACCAGCGCTGGTTGATCCGCCGTGCGGTGAAGTCACGTTTGACCAGGTCCGGGGCGCGCCAGCGGCCCTTGCCGGGGCGGGTGGTGCTCCGGCGGCGCCGTTTGGCCCTGGCCTGTAACCCGTGCTCGGCCATGATCGCCGCGACGGTGTTCTGGGAGACCCGCCAACCCATCTCTCGCAGATCCGCGGTGATCCTCGGCGCGCCGTAGGTGCCCCGATGTTGGGCGAACAACGCCGCGATCAGCGCGCTCAACGCCCGCCGCCGCGCCCGCCGGGGCGAGCCGTCGCCGTGGCGCCACTTGTAGAACCAGGCCTGCGAGACACCCAGCGCCCGGCACGCCAGCGCGTGCGGTATGCCGTGCTCGGTGGCCCTCTGGGCCGCGATGAACCCGGCCACCGCTACCGGTGACCCATCGCGTCCTTGACCCAGAGGGACACCGAGCGCTTGAGGACATCACGCTCCATCGCCAGCTCGGCGTTCTCCCGCCGCAGCCGAGCCAGCTCGA
>JADMIG010000129.1 GCA_015478725.1 Chloroflexota bacterium
GGGTTCTACGCTCTTAAGTGTGGATACAGGGAAGGAGAGTGAACAGAAGGCACCTGGGGTTCCTGTAGCGTGGAGCTGATGAAAGACACGTCAGCGACAGGAAGGAGACCAGGTGCAAGATCAGACTATCACGGTGCAGTTACGGCTCCCAGGGTTGGCAGTGTGGGGTGTCGTGGAACACGACGACGCGATCGAGGTGGTGGCGCAGTACGCCGCGACGGAGGCCGTGTGCCCACGATGCGACCGGCCGGCATGGCAGGTCCACCAGGTGCACCGGCAGTACAAGCGTGACGCGCAGCTCTGGGGGAAGCAGGTCTGGATTCTGCTCTGGAAGCGACGGTTCAAATGTCGTCATTGTCGGTACGTCTTCACCGAGCCCGATCCCGCATGCGGACGACGACGGCGCACGACCAGCCGGCTACGGGCGACCATCGGCGCCGATGCGGAGGAGACGACGGTGCGCACGGTCGCGCAGCGGCACGGCGTCAGCGAGGGCCTCGTGCAGCGGAGCTGGTTGGAGACCCATCTCTCGCCCGCGGCAGCGCCGCAGCCCCACGTGCTCGTCGGCCTCGATGGCTTCTGTGTGCGGCGACCGGGCGCGATGTGGACGGGTCTGTGGGATCTGGAGACGCGCTCGCCCATTGCGGTGATCGCCAGCGAGCGGAAGGCAGACATTCAGCGGATGCTGGAGCGGCATGCCGACCGGACGACGGTGCAGGCGGTGTGCATCGACCTCGCGGAGGTGGAGCGGCAGGCTGTGCAACTGGTGTTGCCCGATGCCGCGATCGTCGCGGACAAGTTTCACGTGGTCGCGCTTGCCGGACGGGCGCTTCACGAAGTCCACGGTGAGACCCGACATCCGGGCAACACGGCGTGGCTGCTCCAGCGTGGGATCGAGCGCTTGCACCGCGTCGAGCAGCAGCAGCTCGCCCGCGCGCTCCAGACAGACGCACGCCTGGCAGCCGCGTGGAGGCTCAAGGAGGAGCTCCGCGCCGTCTACCGTGCACCGACCGTTGCCGCCGCCGGCAGAGCGCTCGCCGCCTGGATCGAGGATGCGGCGACCTCGGGCCTGCCGCCCTTCGAGCGGACGGCACGGACACTGCGGCGCTGGCGGACCGAGGTGCTGAACTACTGGCGCTACCCGATCACGAACGCCGTCGTCGAGGGCAAGCATAACCGGGTGAAAACGCTGAAGCGCAGGGGGTACGGCTACCGGAACAACCGGACCTTTCAGTACAGGATCCTCAACCTAATCCACACTAATTGATGTAGAGC
>JADMIG010000130.1 GCA_015478725.1 Chloroflexota bacterium
TGAGGTTGCCCCGATTGCGTAGACACTCGGGTTAGGCAGCCATCGGTTCATAATGACGACGCTCGAACTCAACCGGACAGAGATAACCGAGCGCCGAATGCCGGCGCTGGCGGTTGTAAAACAGCTCGATGTATTCGAACACCGCGCTGTGGGCCTCGGCTCGCGTGCGCCACTGGCAGCGGTACACCATTTCCAGTTTGAGGGTGGCAAAGAAGCTCTCGGCCACCGCATTGTCCCAGCAGTTGCCGCTGCGGCTCATGCTGCTTACGATTCCGTGCCGCTCCAGCAACCGCTGATATTCCCGGCTGGCGTATTGGCTGCCGCGGTCCGAGTGGTGCAGCAGCCCGCCGGCTGGCTGTCGCTCCGTCACCGCCATCTCCAGCGCCTCCAGGGCGACCGTTCGTTCCAGCCGGTCGCTCAGGGCCCAGCCGACTACCCGGCGCGAGAACAGATCCAGGATTACCGCCAGGTATAACCAACCCTCCAGGGTCCACAGATAGGTAATGTCGGTCACCCAGCCGGCGTTCGGCGTGAGCATGGCAAAGCGCCGCGCCAGCAGGTTCCCCTTGATTGCCATTCCGTGTCTGGAATCGGTGGTGCGGCGGAAGCGCCGCCGCTCACGAGCGCGCAAACTCGCCGCCCGCATCAGCCGCGCCACGCGCTTGCGCCCGGTCCGTTGGCCGCGCGCCCGCAACTCCGCATGCACCCGCGGGCTGCCGTAACAGCCGCGGCTCTCGGCGTAGATCGCGCCCACCTCGAGCGCGAGCCGCTGGTCCTCGGCCGTGTGGTTTGCCGCCGGCCTCCCGCACCAGGCGTAGTAACCCGAGCGCGAGACCTTGAGCACCCGGCACATCAGCGCTACCGGGTAGTTGGCCTTCTCCGTTGCGATAAAAGCGAATCTCACTCGCTCTCCTTGGCGAAGAAGGCCGTCGCTTTTTTTAAGATCTCACGCTCCATTCGCAGCCGTTGGTTCTCACGCCGCAGCTCCACCAACTCCTCGCGCTCGCTGCGCTTCAAGGCTCCTTCGGGCCCGCGCCCGGATTCGATCTCGGCCTGCCCAACCCACCGCCTTAATGCGCTCTCGCCGATGCCCAGCTCCAGCGCCATCTTCCCGATGCTCTTGCCGCTGCGCTGGAGCAGCCGCACCGTCTCGGCCTTGTACTCATCCGAAAACTTCCGCCGCTTCCGTTTCCCGTCCTTCTCCACCGTGCACTCCTTGCGCGCGTACTTTCGCGCTTTTCGGAGTGTCCATCAAACCGGGGCAAATCCA
>JADMIG010000131.1 GCA_015478725.1 Chloroflexota bacterium
CAAAATTACATTGTAGTCATGCCGCGATTTTAAATTCAGTCTGAACAAGATTGACGACTTCTCCCCATTGTTTGTTCATTTTAGTAACCCGCAACTGGAGCATGTTTTGCGCGCCCGTTTTAGTCCACCGCTGCCCTGAAAGCTTGAGTCGTTTTTGCACAACGGTTCGATGGGCTGATTCAATTGCCCCAGAACCAATTATCCCACAGCCAATTTTCAAGTATCTTTTGTAGTCCATCCGGTTTTGATTGGCGGTATAATAGTCCACAATCTTTTTGGTACTGGCCGGTGTTGAGTTTTGGTTTGTTATGTTCCGTATAACCCAGTGGAGTTTGCTTTCGAGCAACAGTTCTTTTTGACGCTGCACCCACTTTTTGACTTTTGCTTCCGTCTCAAAAGTGGCATTGGCAAATTCATAGAGATATTCGCAGGCATGGTAATAATCTAAAATAGACAATGCGTTGGGGTAACTGTCTTCAACCCAGTTCCTGATCCAAGGGGCACCATCGGAGATACATACCAACCGGTTGCCCACTGAGCCAAATGATTCGATCAATTTATCGGCATGCCCAATGAATGTTTGATGGTCACTCAGGTGGGCCAGGTATTGGGAGTTCCTTATCCAGCTTCGCTTTTCATCACTCCGTATACAATCCGTTGATTTGAACAACCGCCCCACCTTGACCTCTTTCCATCCTTCTTCCCGTGAAAAAATAAACGACCCATCAAATTCCATATATAATATTTCGTCCTTCGTTAACAGGGGCAGTAACCGTTTATCCTCTTCCCGTTCCTTTAACTCTGACCCATAGGTATCGGTTACCCGATAAACTTGGGACGTGCTCACGGATATCCCTAAAGTTTGCCCGAGCATTTCGGGGGCTTCGGCATAGCAATCCCTTTCCCCGTAAAGGATCATAAGCTCCTGTAATCGGGGACTGATGTGAAAACCGTTTACTTTTTTGCTCAGTGGGTTTGTGTAGGCAATGGCAAGGTCACCGAAAGACGTCTTCATCGTTTTTTTTTACGCTTCTCGATAGGTACGCTGCCTATCGTTTTCTCGAGCACTTCCCTGCCCAGTTCTTGCCATAGTTTGGCAAACCCCACCTCTAAATCATAAAAATTAACGTTGCCCTTGTTGAGTTCGCGAAGGGCATCATAGCGGCTTTCCGCTAGTGCTAAAAACTCCTCCTTTTTCATCTGTATTGGGTTTTAATTTGAATTCTATAAAATTAATGCTTCCTGTGTAATTTTGAAATACACCC
>JADMIG010000132.1 GCA_015478725.1 Chloroflexota bacterium
CTTAGTACACCGATTCTCAAGTGCGTGAACGTAAGATCGACTCACGCAGCCTGCGCCTCTGCGGTCGGCCGCAGCCCGGCCAGGACGCGGTGGAGATCGAGCCGGGTGAAGCGCCACTCGAACGGCGTCGCGACCGCGCTGTAGTGCTCGCCGAAGGCGAGGAGCCGTGCCTCGAGCTCGGCGAGCGAGGCGAAGTCGTTCGGGTCGAGCACCGTGCGCTGGACGATCGAGAAGTAGATCTCGACCTGGTCCAGCCAACTCGCGTGGACCGGCGTGTGGACGACCGTGATCGATGGCCAGCGCGCCCGGAGGCGGGCCTCGCACCGCGCGCCCCGATGGGAGCTGCCGTTGTCGACGACCCAGAAGACCCGCCGGGCCGAGGCGTACGGCTCTTGGCGCATGACCTGGCTGACGAGCCGCCCGAAGGGGACGATCCCGGTCGTCGCTTCGCAGCGCCCGAAGACCTGGGCCCGGTGGACGTCCCAGGCGGCGAAGTAGGCGAGCGCGCCGCGGCGCTCGTACTCGTGCTCGACCCGGCCGGCCCGGCCGGGTCCGGGTGGCGACCCCGGATGGATGCGGGCGCGGGCCTGGATGCTCGTCTTCTCGTCGGCGCAGACGACGTGCTCGTCGGGTCGCAGTGGCTCGCCCTGCCAGCGCCCGGCATAGAGATCGAGGATCCGCCCGGCCTTGCGCTCGAAGTCGGGGTCACGCGGGAAGATCCAGCTCCGGTACGTCCAGGGCTTCAGGGCGTCCTCGCGCAGCCAGCGCCAGACGGTCGTCGTGCTGATCGCCGCGACGATGTCGCGGGCGACGGCGACCCGGGCGATCTGCGCGACGGACAGGCGGGAGAGGGGGAGGCCGAGGTCGGTCGGCCGCGCGCACGCGAGAGCCTTGATCTCGACCACCACCCGAGGGGGAAAAGGCCCGCGGTCGGCCGCTCCGCGGGCGATCGGCGAGGCCCGCCGCGCGCTCCTCGAAGAAGCGCTTGCGCCACTTGCTCGCGGTCGGCCGGACGATCCCACAGCGCGCCGCGATCTCGTCGTTGCGCAGCCCATCGGCCGCCAGCAGCACGATCCGCGCGCGCTGGACGGCCGCCTGGCTGGCGCTCGGTCGGCGGAGCGTGCCCTCCAGGGTCTCCCGCTCGCCGTTCGTCAACTTGATCCGGTACGGACTCCGTCGCGACATCCGTCCCTCCTTCCGAGAGGGATGGTAGCTGCGATGGCCTCATACGTCTATGGAGTTGCGAAGATGTGTACTTAG
>JADMIG010000133.1 GCA_015478725.1 Chloroflexota bacterium
GCCCGGGTGGGGACCGTCCGCCGCACGAATGCGGGCCTGAGGCAGGGCTGCCCTTGTGGGCCGGCCTGGACACGAGCGGCTGGCCTGCCGGGACGCTGCGGGCGATGTGCCGTGTTCCCCGGGGACTGCATCGAGGATCGTCACGACCAACGGCCGCGAGACGATCGCGGCCTACCGGATCCCGCCCATGCCGGATCCGGTGCGCCTGAGGTCGGCTACCGAAGCCATGCCGGCGGCCGGCTAGAGCCCCTTCGCCCCGCGACGGGCGTCCAGGCCTGGGATAACTGCGGCCTGACGGGGGGCCTCGTCGCGCTGCGCCGTCCCCGCAGTCCCGAGAGCGGCGGCGATGGCCGGACCCTTCCAGACGGCGAGGCCGACGGCGCCGATGACGAGCGCCCCCGCCGCGACGGTGCCCAAGTCGATCGTGCCGGCGTCCGCCGCGATCGTCGTCTCGGCGTCGTCATGGGCAGTGCGGTCGTCGACGAGGCGGTCGACCGACGGCGCGGTTCCAATGGGCGCGGGTCGTGGAGCTGCCGTCGATGAGCGGGGCCGCGAGGCCGGACGTGCGACCGACGTGGTCACCACATCGGTCGTGGCGATCGCCCTCGGGGCGGACGTGGGTAGTGGCAACGAGCCATCAATGACGTGGGAGAAGCCGTCGTCCGGGACGAGGACGCCGCCGACGACGAACGGCGGTCGCGCTGCCGTCGATGATCGGGCCGGGGAGGACTGCGGGGCGACCGGCGTGGTCGCCGCGGACGTGGGTGTCGTGACCTTGGAACCCGATCCGGCCTGCGACCCCGGGCCGATGACGTGGGACAGGCCGTCGTCCGCCTGCCGGGCGGGCTGCGGCGGGCGAGCAGGACGCCTGGCGGCCGGTTGGCCGGCCGTCGATCGGAGGCCGTCCGCGACCGTCTGGCCGAGGGCCGACAGATGGTAGCTGCTGTACTCGGGCGAGTAGACGTGGCCGGCCTTGATCAGGTGCAGGAGGCCGCGGCGAACTGTCTCGCGCGGCAGCCCTGAGCGCGCGGCGACTTCGACGGTCCTCGTGGCCCCGTCGGCTAAGGCGCGGAGGATCAGTTCATCGCGCATGTGGGCTGATTGTAGCTGCCCGGTGAATGGAGTCAAACTTCCCCGGGGAACCTCAGTCCGGCGATGGGCCAGCAGGTTCCCCGGGGTTCTATTGGACTTCCCCGGGGAACCTCAGTCCGGCGATGGGCCAGCAGGTTCCCCGGGGTTCTA
>JADMIG010000134.1 GCA_015478725.1 Chloroflexota bacterium
CGACCTGCTTGCCCGCCGTCTCGACTATCGGATCCACGTCCCACTTGAGGTCGACGGCGAGATTCAGTGGACCGACCAACGCGTCCGACTGCTTGAGGCCCTCGACAGCGGCCACCTGCACGCTGTCGAATTGGTCGAGATAAGGGAGCTGACGGAGTACACGGGCCTGCTCGGCGAGCGAATCGGTAAGGGTGAAGCCGCATGTCTGGCCATCGCCATCGCCAGGGGATGGACAGTGGCCTCGGACGAGCGCCGCCGTTTCGGTCGGCTCGCGCATGAGCGACTGCCCGACCGGCCGGTTATCACGACGAGGGCGACGATCGTTGAGGCCGTCGGCCTCGGGCACCTGACCGTCGAGGAGGCCTTCGCCATTCAAGACGTGCTCGCCTCGGAACACCGCTTCCGGATGAACCTGGAGCCGGACCTGTCCCGTTAGGCCCGCCTCACGGCCTGAGGATGAGCGTTACTAACCGCGTCGTCGTAGGTGATCTGGAGGCTAACGTGTATGGATCGTCTTGCCGGCGCCCGGATCGTCGGCGAGGAGAAAGCTGAGCGGCTGGCGTGTCAGGAGTTCCTCGTAGACGGCCGTGATCTGGTGCGGCAGCGGCTCGACGAGGGCCGTTGTGACGGCGACATATGGGTCGAAGAGGTAGGCCAGGTCGATCCGCTTCGCTTCAGCGACCAGGCGGAAGGTCTCGCCGTCGCCATCAAACGCCCAAGGTCGGCCGGCCTCGGCGATTTCGATCCTGGGTTCGTCGTCGCGGAAGAGGAGTTTCCTCGCGACCTGGCCGGCAGCCGTCTTGTAGGTCAGCTCGACCGCGGTTGAGCCGCGCCACTGGACGTCAACCACCGTCACCAGAGCATCTGGCGTGATGCCGGCGACCGTGGCGCCTTTGGTCAGCTCCTCGAGGTGGGCGATAGCGGTCCTCCTGGGCGAACGCCTTCCCTTGGTCCGATTGTACGGGCGGGCGCCGGACGAACGATCGCGGGTTTCCTTTGGCAGCTCGCCCGTCACGACGAGCACGTCCTGATCCGGCGAGACCAAGAGGGCCAAGCCTCCGCGAGCCTGTGCCTCTTTCAAATTGCGGTCAGCGAATTGGTGGGTGCCGTCCGCCGACGGCGCACCCCATCGGCACGCTATTCGCCGTGCATCTGCGGCGACTCTAGTGTTCTGTATCACATATGACTAGACAATCGGTGCCGGGTCAGATAGGCT
>JADMIG010000135.1 GCA_015478725.1 Chloroflexota bacterium
GTTGGCTTAACACATTGATATAAGGCGGGTTCGGTCCAGGAGTGAGCCGCGATCACCTCAAAAAGTTAGGCACACGACTCGGCGGTTTTGACCTTGCACAAAGCGGGGGCGCCCGCTATCGGTGCGGCATGTATCTGCGCATCACACAGCGGCAGAACCGCGACGGCTCAACCGTCGCCTACTACGCCCTCGCCGAAAGCGTCTGGAACCCAGATGCAAAGCGGCGAGAGGCTCACGTGGTGCATAGTTTCGGCCGCGCCGATCGGCTCGATCGCGCCGCCCTCGAGCGGCTGGTGAGCAGCATCAACCGCGTGCTCGATGCCGGCGACGGCGCGGTCGCCGACAAGACCACGGCCGGCATCCCGGACATCGAGATCGAGCGGGTGTTCGAATTCGGCGCCGTGCTCGTCGCCCGCACGCTGTGGGAGGAACTCGGCACCGGCCCGGCCATCCGCAGATGCACCGAACGGGCGAAGCTGACCGCGCCACACGAGACGGCCCTGTTCGCGATGGCCACCAACCGGCTCGACGACCCGGTCTCCAAACGCGCCTGTGCCGAACGATGGCTACCCGACACCGCCTGGCTTCCCGACGCGGCCGGGCTGACGGTCGATCAATGCTACCGCGCGCTCGATTTTCTGGCGGTCTGGGCGGAACAGATCGAGCGCGACGTCTTCCTCCGGGCCGCCGACCTGTTCCGCCTCGATGTCGATCTGATCTTCTACGACACCACCACGGCCTATTTCGAGGTCGACGAGCCGGACGAGGACGCGCAAGAATTTGCCGGCCGGCTGTACGCGCCCCTGCGTCGGCGAGGCCACAGCAAGGAAGGCCGTGACAACCAGCCGCAGGTGATCATCGCGCTCGCCGTCACGCGTGACGGCGTGCCGGTGCGTTCCTGGGTGCTACCCGGCGACACCGCCGACGTGACGACCGTCGCACGGATCAAGGACGATCTGCGCACCTGGCGGCTCGGTCGCTGTCTCTTCGTCGGCGATGCCGGGATGTACTCGGCCGACAACCTGGCCGCGCTCAGCCGCGGCTTGGGGCGCTACATCCTGGCGGTGCCGATGCGCAAGGTGAAGGACATCGCGCTGGAGGTGCTGACCCGGCCGGGCCGCTACAAGCAGGTCGCCGACAACCTGCAGGTCAAGGAAGTGTGGGTAGGCGAGGGCGAGCGGCGCAAGCGCTAG
>JADMIG010000136.1 GCA_015478725.1 Chloroflexota bacterium
CTAGTAGTCAGTCCAGTTTGATTTTTGTGGTATGCTGAGGGAAAACAGGAGATGCTTCGATGGGAAAAACGGCTCCAATGCACCTCAGCGATGATGAACAAACCCATGTCGAGTTCTTTGTACGACGAGGCAAAGCCAATGCCAGAACGCTGACACGAGCACGCGTCTTGCTCAAAAGCGATGAAGGCTGGACGGATGCCGAAATCGCCGAAGTGCTCGATATCACAGAGCAAACGATTCGCAATATCCGACAACGATTTCGAGCCGGAGGCATCGAGGCAGTGCTCACCGACAAACGGCAAGAGCGGCGGCGGCAGGCACTCAACGATGAACAGGCGGCCCATCTTATTGCCGTTGCCTGTAGCAATGTCCCTGATGGGCACGACCATTGGACTATGCGCATGCTCGCAGGCAAAGCTATCGAGTTGGGATACGTGCGGGCTCTGTCTCCCGAAACCGTACGCCAATTACTGAAAAAAACGCGCTGAAGCCCTGGCAACATGAGCAGTGGTGCATTCCTAATGTCGATGCAGACTTTGTCGCCGCTATGGAAGATGTGCTGGATCTCTATGCCCAACCCTATGATCCAGCAGCACCGCTGGTCTGTTTTGACGAAAAGCCGCTGGTTGTACATGCAGAAGTACGTGAGCCTTTGCCAGTGAAACCAGGACATCCCGAGCACGCGGATTATGAATATGAGCGATTGGGAACGGCGAACTTGTTTGTGTTTGTCGAACCACTGGCAGGACGCCGCTGTGTCGAGATGACTGAACGGCGCACCAGACTGGATTTCGCCCAGACCATCCGCTGGCTCGTCGATGAGGTTTATCCCGATGCTCGCGTCATTCGTCTGGTCATGGACAATCTTAACACGCATACGGCGGCCAGCCTCTACGAGGCGTTTGAGCCTGCCGAGGCGCAGCGCATCTGGCAACGATTGGAGGTGCATTATACCCCGAAACATGGAAGTTGGCTCAACATGGCCGAGATCGAGATCAGCATCTTTGAACGTGGATGTTTGTCCAAACGCGTCAAAAGCTTTGAGCATCTCTGGCAGCACATCGAAACCTTGGCTACTGACCGCAACGCTGCTCGCGCTCAGATCCATTGGCGCTTTACGTGTGCTGATGCTCGCGCGCAGATGCATGATCTCTATCCTTCCCCAAAAATCAAACTGGACTGACCACTAG
>JADMIG010000137.1 GCA_015478725.1 Chloroflexota bacterium
CTAAACTGATACCAAAGTGAAATCTACATGCTTGATAGGGGCGAACAACTGATTGGCTGCTTCGACCAGGGCATCGGCTTGGGCTTGCAACTCCCGGCGACAGCGCCGTTGGGCCTCGGTTGCTCGCTTGGGCAGTTGAGTAAAGAAGGCGTCCACCTTCTCACGCACCTTGGCGGCCGTGCCAAAGCAGATGTTGGCTGTCACCTCTTCTCGGATCCAGTCCCAAATGGCTTCGTCGGGGTTGAAGTCCGGGCTGTAGCCAGGAAGAGCAACCAGGCGCAAGTGCAACTGCGGCATCGTGAGATACTTTCTGATCTCAGGACCATGATGAGCCGGACCATTGTCCCATATCACAATCAGTGGCTGTGGGTATTTGGCACGCAACTGCTGCAGAAAAGCCACCGAAGTGGCAGCGTTGGTGTTGCCCAGGACTGGCATGGCCTCCACCTCTCCCGTTTCTATGCAGACTGCCGAGTAGTAAGTGGCCTTCTCGCCAAAGCGAGGACTGCTCGTGTCCACCAACGCCGCTTGCCCGCGCAGCACCCATTTGGCTCGTACTTCCACATCCGCCCGAAAGTGCGCCTCATCAGCGAAGAAGATCTTGGCTCCACTCTGTTGGGCCTCGTCACGCAGAGCCACATAGGCGGCCACGAACGCTTCGCGCTTCTCAGTGTTGGCCTTGAGCAGCCGTTTCTTGGGCCGCTTCAGGACAAAGCCGAGCCGGTGCAGGTAGTTACAACAACTGCTACGGCTAAGCACTCGGCCAAAGCGCTCTTGCACGAACTGCCTCACCACTTTCCAATTCCAGTTTGCCAACTCGATGCCTACCGCAGCAGGTGGAGCTTGGATAGCAGCCTTCAGTTGCGCTTGTTGAGCCGAGTCGAGGGCGGGGGGGTACCACCACTCTGCTCGAAAGCCAACCCTGCCGGTCCTTTCTGGCGGAACTCCTCTTGCCAACCGCCAATGGTATGGGCATCTCGCTCCAGTGCTTCAGCTACTTGCGCGGGTGACCAACCCTGTGTCAACATCCAGATGGCATGCCAGCGTTCACGTTCTCGTGGGGTGGGTGCTCGATACATACGCTCTCGCACCGCCTTGACGTCCAACTGCCAGCGCCCAAGGGTGACCAACATCTCGTTCATTAGACAGCCCTCACAGGTCGGTGATGGTATT
>JADMIG010000138.1 GCA_015478725.1 Chloroflexota bacterium
GTGTGGTGACACGTAAATAGCCGCGCGATAGGGGTAGGATGGAGCTATGGCCCGTCCACCGGCACCACCGCTGCACTTGACCAAGAACGAACGCACACAACTCGAGGAGATCGCGGCGAGCGTCTCGCTGCCCCACCGTGCCGTGCGCGAGGCCAAAGGCCTGTTGATGGCCGGCGAAGGTGTGGCGAACTCGAGCATCGCCGAGGCGCTCGATGTCTCTCGTTCGACGGTTCTCCTGTGGCGGAGCCACTTCGAGACCGACGGAGTTGGCTGGGTGGGCGAAGTGCACGAAGGTCGAGGCCGCAAACCGGTCATCACCCAAGAACAGATAGATCAGATGATCAGCGACACGTTGCACACCACGCCGCCCGATGCCACTCACTGGTCGAATCGCACCATGGCGCAACACTGCGGGCTGTCGCGCACGACGGTCCAGCGCGAATGGCAGGCCCGTGGGATCAAACCTCACCTGGTCAAGACGTTCAAGGTCTCGAACGATCCGAACTTCGAGGACAAGTTGATCGATGTCGTTGGCCTGTATATGAACCCGCCCGACGGAGCCATCGTTCTCTCGTTCGATGAAAAGTCCCAGATCCAGGCCCTCGACCGCACCCAGCCCAGCCTGCCGATGAAACAAGGCCGCCCAGGGACAATCACCCACGACTACAAGCGCCATGGCACCACCACCTTGTTCGCCGCGCTCAACGTCCTCACCGGCGAACTCATCGGCCAGTGCTTCTCACGCCACCGACACGAGGAGTTCTTGGCCTTCTTGCGCCTGATCGACCGGGAGGTTCCTCGGGGAAAAGAGATCCACGTCATCTTGGACAACTACGGCACCCACAAGCACCCTGATGTCGTGGCGTGGCTGGAGAAGCACAAGCGCTTCCACTTTCACTTCACGCCGACGAGCTCATCTTGGTTGAACATGGTCGAGCGGTGGTTCGGTGCGATTACGACCAAGCGGATCAGGCGGGGCAGTTTCGGCAGCGTTCCCGAACTCATCGAGGCCATCGAGGCCTACATCGCCCATCACAATGAAGATCCCATTCCGTTCATCTGGACCAAGACGGCCAAGCAGATCATCACCAAGGTCCGACGTGGACGGGTGGCCCTCGAGACCGTCCATCAATCGCGCGCTATTTGAATGTCACCGCACTAG
>JADMIG010000139.1 GCA_015478725.1 Chloroflexota bacterium
CTAGTGTCCTGAGTCGGAGATTCTTACAGAAATAGGAATTTCTGTCTGTTTGTGCGCGTTCTTCCTTCCATCAGCGACGATGGGAGGCAGCAATGGCACGAGCAGGAAGACCGACAGCCGAGGTCGAGCTCACCGATGACGAGCGGGACACGCTCGGACGGTGGGCGAGACGACCAACGAGCGCACAAGCGCTGGCGTTGCGGTGTCGGATCGTCCTGGCGTGCGCTGATGCAGACCGCACCAACGGGGAGATTGCTGCCCAATTGGACATCACTCCGGCAACGGTGGGCAAGTGGAGGCGACGTTTCGTCGAGCATCGGCTCGAAGGTCTGCATGATGAGCCCCGTCCGGGTGTTCCCCGTTCGATCACCGACGACGATGTTGAGCGGGTCATCGTGAAGACGTTGGAGGAGACGCCGACCGACGCCACCCACTGGTCCACCCGGTCGATGGCCAAGGCCACCGGCATGAGCCAGTCCGGCATCAGCCGCATCTGGCGGGCCTTCGGTCTGAAGCCCCACCTGCGGGAGACCTTCAAGCTGTCGCCCGACCCCTTGTTCATCGAGAAGGTGCGGGACGTTGTGGGCCTCTACCTCAATCCTCCCGAGGCCGCCCTGGTGCTGTGCGTCGACGAGAAGACGCAAGTGCAGGCGCTCGATCGCACCGCGCCGGTCCTGCCACTCCGCCCGGGACTCCCCGAACGGGCCACCCACGACTACGTCCGCAACGGCACCACGAATCTCTACGCCGCGTTGGACATGGCCTCGGGCAAGGTCATCGCCGACATGACCGACAGACACCGGGCCGTCGAGTTCCGCAAATTCTTGAACCTGATCAACCGCTCGGTGCCCGATGACCTCGACGTCCACCTGATCATCGACAACGTCTCGACCCACAAGACCCCCGAGATCCATCGGTGGTTGCTTCGCCACCCGCGCTTCCATCTCCACTTCACCCCGACCTACAGCTCGTGGATGAACATGGTGGAGCGGTGGTTCGCCGAGCTCACCGAGAAGTGGTTGCGCCGAGGCACCCATCATTCGACCAAGGAACTCAAGGCTTCCATCACCCACTGGGTCGACCAGTGGAACGAGGATCCCCGTCCCTACGTCTGGCACAAGAACGCCGACGAGATCCTCACAACGCTGGCTGCATATACCC
>JADMIG010000140.1 GCA_015478725.1 Chloroflexota bacterium
TAGTGCATCCTCGCGATAATAATACTGATGTGATTCAATTGGGGGATGCGGCTTCCCCCACTCAAACTCCGTCGAGGTGACCGCGCCGAGCTCGAGGCGCGGGTGCGATCCAACACCATCGAGGCCAGAGCGGCCAAGCGGGCACGCATGATCCTCCTCATGGCCGACGGCGAGTCGAATCGCGCCATCGGCGAGCTGGTCGATCTGCACTACAACCAGGTCGGCATCTGGCGGAAGCGCTACGAGGAGTTCGGGCTGGCCGGGCTCGAGGATGAAGAGCGCCCGGGGCGTCCGGTCGTCTACGACCACGATGACGTCTTGCTCTTGGTAAAGCTGGTGACCGAGGACCCGCCAGAGGGGGCGACTCGTTGGACCATGGAGGCCCTGGCCGGGGCCATGGCCTCCCATGGCGTGGCCATCTCGGCCTCTCAGGCCTGGAGGATCTGCAAGTCATTGGACCTCAAGCCCTGGCAGGTGGAGTCCTGGATGACCAGCCATGACCCGGACTTCTGGGCCAAGGCGTCCGATGTCTGTGGGCTCTACCTCAACCCACCGCAGAACGCGGTGGTGTGGAGCGTGGACGAGAAGTCGGGAATGCAGGCCAAGTCCAGGATCAACCCCACCAAGCCGTCCGTCCCGGGAAGGCGGGCGCGACGGGAGTTCGAGTACAAGCGCAACGGGACAGCGGTCCTCTTCGCCGCCCTCGACGTCCACGACGGCGGCATCGCCGGCTGGGTCACCGACTCGACCCGGTCGGAGAATTTCGTGGAGTTCCTGGGCGACCTGGTGCGCCAGACGCCCAACGGCCTCGACCTGCACTGCATCGCCGACAACCTGAGCGCCCACAAGACTGGCGCAGTCGCTACCTTCTTGGAAGAGAATCCCCATGTGCACATCCACTACACACCCACCCACGCCAGCTGGCTCAACCAGGTCGAGCTCTTCTTTTCGATCCTCGAACGCCGGCTGCTGCGACGAGGTGAGTTCGCCTCGGTCGAAGAACTGGCCGATCGCATCATCGCCTTCATCAAGGACTACAACCGCAGAGCGGCCCCGTTTCGGTGGACCTACGACGGTCGTCCACTACGAGTCGCGTAAGTCACAATGATTAACGCGCGAGAGCACTAG
>JADMIG010000141.1 GCA_015478725.1 Chloroflexota bacterium
TGTAGTGCTTCCGATATAGCTTTATTTCTGATATGATGCTGGGCATGAGACCCAGCACGCAGATCGACATCTCGGCAGAGGATCGGACAGAGCTGGAGCGGCTGGCGCGGGGGCGCAACACGCCGCAGAAGGTCGCCCTACGGGCGAAGATTGTCCTGCTCAGCGGCGACGGTACGCCGACGGGCGAGATCATGCAGCGACTCGACACGACGACGCCGACGATTACCTTATGGCGCAACCGGTACACAGCTGCAGGTGTCCCTGGGTTGCTCAAGGACGCGCCGCGGCCCGGGCGCAAACCGCAACTGAGTGCGGCGACGATCGCCGGCATCGTCGAGCTGACTCTGCGCGAGAAGCCGGCAGATGCGACCCACTGGAGCACGCGCAGCATGGCGGCTGTGGCCGGGATCAGCGACACAAGCGTCCTGCGCATCTGGAAGGCGCACGGGCTCCAGCCACACCGCGTCGAGACGTTCAAGCTGTCGCGAGACCCGCAGTTCATCGAGAAGTTGCATGACGTGGTCGGACTCTACGTCGACCCGCCGAAGAAGGCGCTCGTGTTCTCAGTCGACGAGAAGAGTCCCAGATTCAGGCGCTCGACCGCACGCAACCCGGGTTACCGATGAAGCGCGGCCGCGCCGGGACGATGACGCACGATTACAAGCGGAACGGGACGACGACGCTCTTCGCAGGCCTCAACGTCCTCACCGGCGACGTGATCGGCACCTGCATGCCGCGGCACCGGCATGACGAGTTCCTCGTCTTCCTTCGGCTGATCGATCGCTCGACACCCGCCGACCTGGACCTCCATCTCATCGTCGACAACTACGCGACGCACAAGCATCCAGAGGTCGAGCGCTGGCTGATGCGTCATCCCCGCATCCACATGCACTTCACGCCGACGTCCGCATCGTGGTTGAACCTCGTCGAGCGCTTCTTCGGCGAGCTCACCCAGAAGCGGCTGCGCCGCGGCGTCTTCCGCAGCGTCAAGGAGTTGGAGGCAGCGATCGACGCGTACCTCGCACATCGCAACGAACACCCGAAGCCCTTCATCTGGACGGCGTCCGTCCAAACGATCCTCGATAAGATCGGCAGAGCTAAAGAAGCGTTAGAAGCACTACACTAG
>JADMIG010000142.1 GCA_015478725.1 Chloroflexota bacterium
TAATAGCGTCCGAGAAGAAATTGATCCCCGCTGTTATGCCGTTCACCAGCATGTCAGCAATCCCCTGCAATGTGCCCATGAAAGCGTCCGACCCTAAGAAATCAGCGAACCTGGTGAGCAACGGCATCGCGGCGTCCCCGATGCTCTGAGTCACGTTATGGAACTTCTCACTCACCGTGGTCATGATGCCCGTGAATGTCTTGGCCGAGGCTGCCGCGCTCCCCCCGAACTCGTTCCCAAGCTCCTTCAATATCACCTGTTGCGCGCCTGCCATGTTCCCGGCATCCTGCATGGCCTTTATCTGGTCTTTTTGCTGCTGAGTAAATGACACCCCCACCTTGACCAGCGCTGTGAGGCCCTTCTCGGGGTCGTTCAATGCCTTGCCCAGCTGGATCGCGCTTGAGCTTGCATCGCCCCCCATCTTTGTGCTCATATCGAGCATCGCTTGCGTGGCCGCGGGGAATACGTTCCCGCCTATATTCGTGAAAGTCAGCAGGAGGTTTTCACCGCTGAGAACAGCGTCGTCCGCGTACTTGGACAGCCCATTGGCCGCAGACAGCGAGCTGGCAAGCCCTGTTACCTGGTCTTTGGTCACACCTGCGGATCCGCCCGTGCTTTTCATCACGGCATCCAGCTGCGCCATCTGGTCGTTCCACTGATTGCTCTGGTCTATCCCGTCCTTGAACATCCCCACCAGCCCGCCGCCCACGCCCAGTAGCGTGCCGATGCCCGTGGCAAGCCCCAGCGCCTTGCCTACGCCGCCGCCCATCATGTCAAAGAGGCCGCCACCCTTGCCCTTCGTCTCCTCGGCCTGGTCCCCGAACTCCTTGACCTTGCCGTGCATCTTGTCCATGTCGGAGCTGAACTCCGACAGTCCCTTGATGCCAACTCCTAGAAATAGGTCCGCTGCCATGCCCATGCGTGGATGTCTCCTGCTTGTCCGGTGAAAAGGGGATAAGGAAAGGGCGGCCACATACCAGGCGCTCATGTAGCGCCCGTCATGTGCCGCCCTCTGATTGAGTGGTCGGTTTCCCGCCTTGCGGGATATGTCTTGCTTACCTAGTCTGACTGCTCGTTTTCGAGCTTGGCCCGTATTCGGAAGAAGGTCAGCCAGTCGTA
>JADMIG010000143.1 GCA_015478725.1 Chloroflexota bacterium
TGCTGTTTGTTGGGCTAAGGTCTCTGTGTCTGGAATGCGTCGGTCAAGACACTGCTGCCCTAACGCTGATAGCTCTATCTCCGCCATGTTGAGCCAACTTCCATGTTCTGGTGTGTAGTGCCACTCGATCCGCTCCGAGATACGCCTGGCCTCCTGTGGTGAGAAGCATTCATACAGCACCCATGGCCCATGCGTGTTGAGGTTGTCTGTTACCAGCACTACCATCTCTACCTCTGGGGCTGGATACCATTCGTCCACCATTATCTTCAGCAGTTGCGCGAAATCTGCTCCTGTGCGCTGTTCGGTAACTCGTACTCTACGCTTGCCTGCCAGTGGTTCAGTGGCTATGAAGATGTTTGCCGTCCCTTCCCGTTTGTACTCGTAGTCCTCCCTCAGCACTTGCCCCTTTTGCCTGGGTTGCCTTCCTTCCCCTCCTGAGCCGGACACATCGGCAATGGCTCACGTCCCTTCGTGTGAGAGTGTAGTACCTTGCTCTTCTCGTCTACACATACCTGCGGACGAGCGGGATCATATGGACGCTGGTACACGCAGAGCACATCTTCCATTTTGGCAACGAAACGAGTATTAGGCTTACCTGCTGCCCCAGCTATGCACCACTCCTTTTTCTGCCACGGCTTGAGTTCGTTTTTTTCAGAATATCGAGCACTTTGGTGTCGGAGATGTACTCTGTATATCCGAGCAGTACCATCTGGTCAGCCAGAAGCTGCAAAGTCCAGCGTGCTCTACCATCAGGCGGTGTTGAGCAGGCCAGCATGGTAAGATTGGCCTCTGTCTCTCCTGTGTGCAGTGGGGGACGGCCTGGCCTCTTCTTATCGTATAATGCCCTGTGTACACCCTCTGTGCAGCACAGGCGGCGTATTCGTTCCACGGTAGGTTTGCTGATGGAGAGGGCATCCACAATCTCAGCATCGCTCTTGCCTCTATCCGCCATTAGTAAGATGCGTGAGCGGTTGAGCACACGAGCCGCAGCCTTGCCCGTGCGGGTTAGTTGTTCCAGTTCGACGCGCTGCTCGTCGCTCAACTGGATGGCATGTTTTGTTCTCATGCCCTAAGTTTATCATTAACCGTTACTATTTAGCTGGTAAGGTACTAG
>JADMIG010000144.1 GCA_015478725.1 Chloroflexota bacterium
AGGCAGCATGGGCAGCAGAGGCAGTATAGGCAGTATAGGCAGCATAGGCAGCAGAGGCAGTATAGGCAGCATAGGCATCATAGGCATCATAGGCAGCAGAGGCAGCATAGGCATCATAGGCAGCATGGGCAGCGCGGGCAGCCCTACCTGCCATGTGTGTGGGCCCCACTGTTTTCAGCGCACTCTCTACATCCGTAATTGGCGGGAGTTCCTGCAGGGCCGCGGCATGCTCTGCCAGCCCCGCCAACTCCAGCCAGGCGGGAGCGCACTCACGCACGAGCCAGTCGTATAACATAAACGCACGCGCCCTCTCCACTCTCGATCCCGAAGATGCTAATGTGCCAATGACTTTTGGCACGTACGGCAGCAGCATCTGACGATCCGTATTGTCCATAGCGTCGTTCCAGCGACGCATGAAGTTGGCTATAATCGGCGAAACACAGCGTGGCGAGTCCGAGAATGGCTCACCTGCCAGCACGCTGGCAAGCTCCATAGCGCACATGCCCGCCTCAGGTGTAGGGTGCTGGCCCTTCGCGAGCTTGATCGTGTCCAGGACTGTAGTTGCATTCACCTTGTTATCGTTATCAACTTTCATAGCCCTCTGCTCCTTTTTTGTAGATAACCTTGTCATATAATGGCAAGCCCTCGACGCGTATGACCTTCTCCCCCACTCAACATCTCAACAAGTGAAGGCCATACGCGCCGGAGCCCGCGAAACTAACTAGCTAGCTTCTGCCCCCGGCACGTGCCGCGGCTGGCATCGTGGGGGCAGGGGCTGGTGCTGGTGCTGGGGCAGGGGTCTCCTCAGGGAACAGCTCATCAGGCGACTCAAACTCAAAAGGGATGTCCCCCGCCTCAGCCTCAGCCTCCATAGCCTCAACCACGTAAAGCTGAAGCTCCCCATCCAGCAGGGAGAAAGGCTTGGTCTGCCCGGCGGTCGTCGCGATCCAATCCTTCACAGTCGAGTTATCCCACCCGAGCGTCCGCTTCGCCTTCTCATACCGCGCGTTATAGCCCTCCCGCTCCTCCAACTTGAGGTCGGGCACGTACGTCGCCGCGGGCGCCGGCTTTGGTCGCGTGGATGCCCCACTTCGCTTGAGGGGCAGCAC
>JADMIG010000145.1 GCA_015478725.1 Chloroflexota bacterium
TGTTGGCCGCCACGCTGGATGAGCACGACGGCGACACGTTTCGTGAGCACGAGTTCGTGAACGTGTTGTCGCCTTGGTCGTCATCGGTCGTGGCGTGAGGTCCAGCCAGCCGCCGGCCTGACCCGCGGCTATTCGGCGGTCACCTCGGTGACGGCGGACCGGGTTGAGGATTCATCGACGATGGCCTTGCCCTCGGCGAAGGCGGCGACGAGGGACTGAACGGCCAGGTTGTTGACGGCCCGGGGCAGTCCCCGCGACACCTGGTGGATGAGGGCCAGGGCGTCATCGGAGAACAAGGTGTCGCTCCGCCCGGCGATCTTCAGGTGGTGGGCCACGTAGTCGGCCGTCTCGGGCTGGTCCATCCCGACCATCGAGTAGCGGAGGGCCACCCGCTGATCGAGGGCGGCGAAGGCCCCCAGTCGGATGCGTCGTCTGAGGGTCGGCTGTCCGACCAGCAGGCAGGCGAAGGGCGCATGGGAGTCCATCTCGGCGTTGGTGAGTAGGCGGAGGCCTTCAAGCTGTTCGGCATCCAAGAGGTGGGCCTCATCGAGGACAAGGACGACACGGCGTCCCCGTTCGTGCTCCTCGGTGGCGAGGGCGTCTTGGGCCTGGGGGATGAGGGAGGCCCGGTGGAACCGGGGGACGCCCCCGAGGGTGGAGACGATGGTCGAGTACAGGCCCCGCAGCCCGACCGAGGGGTTGCCGAGGTAGATAACGGTGTGGCGGCTGGCATCGATGCCGGAGAGGGCGGCCCGGACGGCCACTGTCTTGCCCGCGCCCACCTCGCCGGTGACCACCCCCACCGCCTGTTCGTCGATGCACCAGGTGATCCGGGCCACGGCTTCCCCGTGGGAGCGGTGGGCATGGAGCATGGAGGGAGCGAGGTCCTTGGTGAAGGGCATGCGGGTGAAGCCCCAGTGGGCCCGGAGTCGGTCGATGGTCATGATGGGATCTCCTTGATGTCGTTGTCGTTGTCGTTGTCGTTGTCGTTGTCGTTGTCGTTGTCGTTGTCGTTGTCGCTGTCGCTGTCGCTGTCGGTGCTGTCGGTGCTGTCGGTGCTGTCGGTGCTGTCGTCGTTGGCGATGGTGTTGTTGGCGATGG
>JADMIG010000146.1 GCA_015478725.1 Chloroflexota bacterium
TTATACTTAGACATGCATGGCTTAATCTTTGAGACAAGCATATGACTACTGGCAGGATCAACCAGGTAGCTGCCTTGTGGGGCGCGGCCCTTTCGAGCCGGCCCCGACCCGGACGCCCGAGGGCGTCGGATGGTTTTAAGGCAGGTTTTTCCTCCGGTTGGAGTCGACCGGCGAACCGGTCGATCCCAACCGCATCGTTTCCGCGATGCCCCATTGAACCCCCCTCGATAGACGACCAGCGTGCGGCAGCCGCGCCGAGGGCCGTGAGGCCACGAGACGGACTGCCGCTGGTGCCTACCCCTCGCCATTATCGACCGACAGCGATGCGGCCCCCTGACGGAGGCCCCTCGCAGCCGGGAATCCTGGCATCGATTGAGGTCTAAGCTTTCCCATCCGGTATCGATACAAGCTTCTCATCTCCGGGCGCCCGGTCAGACCGGGCGCCCAATCGGGCCCGCCTAAGCGGGCCGACCGTTGAACAGGACTCGGCTGCTGCGCCGACCGCGGACCTTGCCGCTGCCGACTGCAGCCGGCCGAATCCCAATGCATTCCCATCCGACCAGCCTCTCGAGATCTGCAGGCGCCCACCTTGGTGGGCGATACCCCCGCCCCGCCGACTGAGCGGCATGCGGGTTTGCGATCCGATTGGCCAACCGGGGAGCGGAGCCGGCAGCCGACCGGCCAGGACGAAACAGGGCCGACCGGGTTCGGGAAGCCGCCACGAAGGAAGCTCACCCTTTTCCCCAAGCCGACGACGAGTCTCAAGCCCCAGCTCCAGCCTCCAGCAGCCCGGCCTGCGCCGGACTGCAGTCTGCCTGCACTCTGCTCTCCCCCTCCTTCGCTGGTGGCGCAGGCGCGCCTGCATGCAGGCCCCCACCGCAGGCGCGCGGCCGGCCTGGATGTCATTTTGGGCAGAATCCAACATTTCGCACAAGTGCCACAGCCTTTTGCTACCCTTGCAACGACACTTTCTGCGGGCTCCCAGACTGCCGCGCCCTGACAAGAGCATCTTGTAGCTTGTTATCTCTTGCTTCCGGGCCTTGGGCACGCCAGTGCGTCGCCCGGCGCCGGACTTTGCACATCCTGCGATGCGCATCC
>JADMIG010000147.1 GCA_015478725.1 Chloroflexota bacterium
GAGATGCGCCGATCGAGACACTGAGACGACAGCACGCTGAGTTCGGATTCAGCCATGTCCAGCCAGCTGCCGTGTTTCGGGGTATAGTGCCACTCGAACCGCTCGACGAGCCGGCGTGCCTCCTCGGCAGGAAAGGCTTCGTAGAGTGAAGCCGGCTTGTGGGTGTTGAGATTGTCCTGCACGAGCACGATCTTCGCCGCGTCCGGGAAATGCGTGTCGGACAAATCCTTGAGAACCTGCGCATAATCCAAGGCGGTGTGGCGATCAGTGACCTCGACATGCCGCCAGCCTTCGAGGGGCGCGAACATCATGAACAGGGTGGCCGTGCCATTGCGCTGGTACTCGTGATCGAGCCGTCTGGGCCGTCCCGGCTTCGCCGGGATCGGCTTACGCGTTTCGGCGATGAGTTGCTTCGACGTCTCGTCCACGCAGACCACGGGACAGGCCGGATCGTGCGGCCTCTGATAGACCTCCAGCACGTCTTCCATGGCGGCCACGAATGCGGCACTGGCGTCCGGCGGAATGACCCATTGCTGTTTCAGGTGCGGCTTGAGGATGTTTTTTTTAGCGTCCGCCCGATCGTGTTGTCGCTGACGCGATCGACGATGTTCAGTTCAACGACCTTGTCTTCCAGCAGCCGCAACGTCCACCGCGCGCGCCCCTTGGGTGGTTCTGAACAGGCCAACGCGATCAACTTGGCCTCGGCGGCGCCGTCGAAGATGCGCGTTCTGGCCGAGGCGGGCGAGTGCTTGCGCGTCAACACCGCCTCGAAGCCTTCCTCGACCAATTGCTGCCGGGTTCGCGCTATCGTCGCCAGGCTGGTGTCAAGGGCCTTGGCGATCTGGCTGTCGCTCCAGGCTTCGCCGGCCTCTCCGGCGTCAGCCTTCAACAAGATGCGCGCCTTCATCAGCCGTTGCGCGGGGTGCTTGCCGCTGCGGACCATTGTGTTCAGCCGGTCTCGCTCGTCGGCGTCGAGCTTCACGACATACTTCTTTACGGCGATCTCTTTCGCGGCCACGAATCGACTCCATAACTGCGCTGCGGAGCCATCGATTCGGAATTCCTACTCACTGTCAATGACGTGAGGCACTAG
>JADMIG010000148.1 GCA_015478725.1 Chloroflexota bacterium
GTTTGTCCACTCGTTGAGGGCTTCTTGGGGAGTTTTGTAGCCCAGCCCGGAGTGGAGTCGGTTCGTGTTGTACCAGAATTCGATGTAGCGGATGATGTCTGCCCTGGCGCGTGCGCGAGTGGGATATGCGGTCCGATGAACTCGCTCGTTCTTCAGTGCCGCGAAGAACGATTCGGCCATCGCGTTATCATAACATATTCCGGTTCGGCCGACTGACTGGCGCAGACCGAGGTCGTGGACGGTGCGAGCGAATTCGTACGAGGTGTAGTTGCTACCTCGGTCGTGGTGGAAGATTGCAGCTGTCTCAAGCGTGACGTTTCGAGCGGCATTGTTCAAAGCGGCCTGGATGAGCGGAGTCTTGTAGTCCTCACCCATCGCATAGCCGATCACCATTCGGGTGTGGCAATCGATCACCGTCGCCAGATACAGCCATCCCTCCCACGTCGGAATGTAGGTGATGTCGCCGACGAGTTTCTGGCCGGGCGCCTGCGCGGTGAAGTCTTGGCCGACGAGGTCGGGGATGTGGTGCTCGCGTTCGTCCTGCTCGGTCAGGCTGACCCGCCAGGGCCGGGGCTGGCAGGCCCGCAGGTCAAGCTCGCCCATGATGCCGCGGACGAGCTCGGGACCGCACGGCACGCCCCACCGGGCGAGCTGGGCGTGGATGCGGCGGTAGCCGTAGGTCTCGTCGGACCGCGTGAATGCCTCGGTGACGAGCAATTTCAGCCTCTCTCGTCGTTCGGCCGTCGAGGACGCCGGCCGATTCTTCCAGTCGAAGAATCCTGAGCAGGACACATCGATCCATCCACACATTTTCTTCACGGGGTAGGCGTACTTCGCGTCGCCGGTTCGGCACGAGTCGATGAACTCATACTTCTCGGCTACCGGGGATCCCGGGCGAAGTACGCCGCGGCTTTTTTCAGGAACTCGTTCTCCATGCGGAGTTCCCGTAGTTCTCGTTGTGCTTCGGCGAGTTGGATACGTTCGGCCGGCGTCAGGGGAGGCTCTTCGTCAGCGTGCTCATTGCGGTACAGGCTAACCCAGTTTCCCAGAGTGCCATCATTCACGCCGAGTTCCCGTGCTAC
>JADMIG010000149.1 GCA_015478725.1 Chloroflexota bacterium
TGGGGGTATTCATCTGACCGGACTATCCCTGGTCAGGGCGCTCTCCATGGTCGGGATGCCCGGGGCCGGTCGATGCTCGGTGGAGACCCTCGTCGTCCGGGCGGCGTGGGTGGGGTCTTCTTCGGCTGGGGGTTGACCACCAGGTCGCGATACCGCACGGGGTCGTGGGCGACGGCAAGCTGGAGTACCCGGTAGAAGACCAGTCCTCGGCTGCGGGATCGGCGCCGGTTGAAGCGGAACACGAACTCGTTCATGTAGCTGGATAGGTGGTCGGCCTCCACCGAGCCCTGGTGGGTACCGAGCAGCCACCGTTTGATGAGCGAGGCGACCCGGTGCACAGCGGGCAGCAGCTCGCCGGGGTCGTTCCCGCGTGCCCGGGCGGCGCGCTGGCTGCGCCGGTCGTGCACGTAGCCGAGCTTGTCCAGGCCGCTGTACCCCTGCCAGCCATCGGTGATCACCGTGGTGCCCGGCTCGACGTGGTCGGTGACGAAGGCATGCAACGACTTGGCGGATGCATCGCTCAGCGGCGCCATCCGGCACCGGCCCATGCCCCTGGGCGGCGTCACCTCCACCGCGATGCAGGTCAGGACCTTCTTACCCCGGGCTCGGCCGCCACGCAGCCCCGGCTCCTCCCCGCCGATGAAGGTCTCGTCCACCTCCACCATCCCGCTCAGCCGCTCGCGGCCCGGCCGCACCAGCACCGAGCGCAGCCGGTGCAGCATCGCCCACGCCGTCGGGTAGGAGCCGATCTCCAGCGAACGCTGCAGGCTCAGCGCCGACATGCCGTCTTTGCCGGTAGCGAACATCCAGCAAGCGGTGAACCACACGGTCAGCGGCGTACGCCGGCGATCGAACAGGGTCCCCGCCGTCACCGAGGTCCGAGCGCCACACGCGGCGCACTTGTAGCGCCCGTCCGCAACAGCCCACCCGCCGAGATTCCCGCACCGCGGGCAGACGAAGCCCTCGGGCCACCGCAGCCAGTCCAGGTAGTCCAGACAGTCGGCGTCGGTCACGAACCAGGACTGGAACTCCCCAGTGGACCTGGGGTAGTGCAAACCCGCCCGGGGCCGGAGCGCTTCCA
>JADMIG010000150.1 GCA_015478725.1 Chloroflexota bacterium
GCCAAGTTAGTGCGCGCGTAGTATGGTGGGGGTGTGGAGGTCACCCCGGAGGAACTCGCGCGATTCTTCGAAGTGGTCATGCCCCACATGAACGAGGTTCAGCGCAGGGTCGTCGCCGGTGCAGTGTCGGAGATGCTCGGTCGGGGCGGCAAGACGGCGGTGGCGACCGCCTCGGGGATGAGCCGCAACACGGTGATCAAGGCGGAGGGCGAGGTGGCTGCCGGCATCGAGCCGACGGACCGGCTGCGGGCGGTGGGTGGTGGCGACAAGCCGTTGACCGACAAGTACCCGGGCTTGCTCGAAGCGCTCGACGAGTTGGTCGAGCCGGAGACGCGTGGCAATCCGATGTCGCTGCTGCGCTGGACATCGAAGTCGGCGGCGAACCTGGCCACCGAGCTCGCCCGCCAGGGCTTCGAGGTCTCTCCCCGCACGGTGCTGCGCCTCCTGCACCAGCTGGGCTACTCCCTACGGGCCAATGCCAAAGTCACCGAAGGGAAACAGCACGCCGATCGTGACGCCCAGTTCCGCTACCTGAACCAGAAGGCGGCGGAGTTCCTGGAGAACGGCCAGCCCGCCATCAGCGTCGACGCCAAGAAGAAAGAACTGGTCGGAGACTTCGCCAACGGGGGTACGGAGTGGCAGCCCGAAGGGGAACCCGAGCGGGTCCGGGTCCACGACTTCATCGATCCCGACCTCGGCAAGGCGATCCCCTATGGGATCTACGACATCGGCAACAACGAGGGGTGGGTCAGTGTCGGTGACACGGCCGACACCGCGGAGTTCGCCGTCGAGTCGATCCGCCGATGGTGGAACACAATGGGCAAGGAGCGATTCCCGGATGCACAGCGGCTCTTGATCACCGCCGACGCCGGAGGCTCGAACGGCTACCGGCTCCGAGCCTGGAAGGTCCACCTCGCGACACTTGCCGCCGAGACTGGGCTCGACATCACGGTCTGCCACTACCCGCCGGGCACCTCCAAGTGGAACAAGATCGAGCACCGTATGTTCAGCTTCATCACCATGAACTGGCGAGGACGACCCCTCACCAGCCTGCGC
>JADMIG010000151.1 GCA_015478725.1 Chloroflexota bacterium
CTAGCTGTGAGCTCTCGATAGGTTGTCCATCCGGTCCGGATCGAGGAAGCTGAGGTTGCGAAGCTTCAGTGTCCACGGGGGGACCGGATGAACATCCATAAGAATGCTCGCCTGACGCCGCACAGTCGAGCCGAGCTGGTGCGGCGGGTGCTGGTTGAAGGCCAGGCGCCCATGGCGGTGGCCACCGCCATGGGCGTGACGAGCAAAACGGTCGGCAAGTGGGTCGCCCGCTTCGAGGCCGAAGGCCCGGCTGGTCTGGTCGATCGCTCCTCGCGGCCGCATTGCCTTTACCGGCCGACCCCCGAGGCGACGGCTGAACGGATCGAAGCCCTGCGTCGCCAGCGTTGGACCGGCAAGCAAATCGCCCAGGAGACCGGCGTCTCCCCGGCGACGGTCAGCCGGGTTCTGAAGCGTCTGGGCCTGAGCCGGATCAAGGATCTGGAGCCGGCCACACCGATCATCCGCTACGAGCGCAAAGCGCCGGGCGAGATGATCCATATCGACATCAAAAAGCTCGGCCGCTTCGACCGGGTCGGGCACCGCATCACCGGCGACCGCACCGGCCAGAGCAACCGCCGCGGCATCGGCTGGGAGTTCGTCCATGTCGCGATCGACGACGCCTCGCGCATCGCTTTCTCGCTGGTCATGCCCAACGAGAAGAAACAGAGCGCCACCGCCTTCTTGAAGGCAGCCTTGGCCTACTACGAGAGCCTCGGCGTCACGGTTGCTCGGGTGATGACCGACAACGGCTCGTGCTACAGATCGTTCGACTTCCGCGACGCCTGCCGCGATCGCGGGCTCAAACACATCCGCACCAAGCCCTACACACCCAAAACCAACGGCAAGGCCGAGCGCTTCATCCAGACCGCGCTCCGGGAATGGGCCTACGCCCAGGCCTACCCCACCTCGCAGCGACGCGCCGAGGAACTGCCCTTCTGGCTGCACCGATATAACTGGCATCGACCACACGGCGGGATAAAATCTCAAACGCCCGTCAGCCGCCTCGCCCTCTCCGAGGACAACCTGTTGAGGCTCCACA
>JADMIG010000152.1 GCA_015478725.1 Chloroflexota bacterium
TCCACCCCCAACCCCGAACATTTACCACCAACGGGTGCATTTCAGATAGGGGGCAAAGTCTGAGATAATGGGAGCAACCCCGCGCAGCAAGGAGGCTCCTGATGGGACAGCGAAGGCGCAGTCGTGAAGAGAAGAAAGCAGAGCCTATGGCACAAGCAGAGGCGGCAATCGAAGAGTTGATTGGCTGGTCGGCAGACACCACGCAGCCAACCCTGGCTCAGATTGAGGGTGTGGTGTTGAAGCTACAGGAGCAACTGAGTGAGCAAATGGCACAGACGGTGTTGGCCGAAGAGGAGGTCGCCAGGGAGAAGGTGCCTGGTCCGTCATTCATGCCCTACATGTGGAAGGGAGATGCGCTACAAGGGAGACAAGGCTCACCCTTTGGAAAGCAGGACAGGCACGCTCAAAGTACAACGCAGCTACTACCATTGCTCCTGCTGCCGCAAGGGGCTTTTCCCCCTGGGTGAGCAGTTGTGGGATGAACATTGGAGCGAGTGGGTAATCAAGCAGGCAGAATGGTTGGGAGGATTACTGGACTTTGAGAGTGCGGCACAACTGCTTGAGCAGATAGGAGGTAGGAGGTGTAGCTGTCTCCGACAGCACTCTTTGGCGGCTGTGCCAGGGTTGGGGCAGCCAATATCCAATATGGAGAAGTGGAGGCTGCACAATGGGCCGCCGAGAACTCCGAAAACTCCAACTCCGAGCGCCTGGGGAAGATGGGGAGTGGGCACAGAGATAGCGCGGTGTGTGAGCCGCAAGCCATGAAGATGGGGGCGGGGCGAGTATGGATGGTGCAATGATCCATATTCGTGATGAGGGCTGGAAGGAGTTGAAGGTATGGTGCGTCTTTGATATTGAACCTGATGAGGGTGAGGCGGTGAGGGGGTTACATCGGTTGAAGGGGGTGAGGGGGTTACATCGGTTGAAGGGGGTGAGGGGGGTAAAGGTAGCACAGGTAGCACAGGTAGACAAGCAGCCCAAACAAGTTGAGCAGCTAAAGATGGAAGCAGGCTACTTCAGCAACAACGCGCACCG
>JADMIG010000153.1 GCA_015478725.1 Chloroflexota bacterium
AGCGGACTGAGACCGCCGAGTGCGGTGTGTGGACGATCGGCATTGTACTCGGCGAGGAATGATGCGAGTGCTGCCGTCCGTTCATCGTTGCTCGTGTAGAGCCGGACGTACGCCCACTCGCGCTGGAGCGTCTTGTTGAACGCCTCTGCTTTCCCGTTGGTCTGTGGCCGGTACGGGCGCGTCCGCCGGAGCTGCACGCCGTGCTGGGAGGCGACCGCGGCGAAGACGTGCGAGCGATAGTTGCCGCCGTTATCGGTGAGGAGGCGCTGCACCCGGACCCCTTGTTCCTGGAAGGTGGTGAGCGCTCGGACGAGAAACGCCGCCGTCGTATCACCACGCTCGTCCGGGAGCGCTTCGGCATAGGCGTATCGGCTGTAGTCATCGACCGCGACATGGATGTAGTCGCAGCCGAGACGGCCGGGCCGATGGCGGCCCGCGCCGCTCTCCAGAAAGCCGGGGTCGAAGCGCTTGCCGCCGCCGTCCGGAATCCGGCCCAGCTTCTTCACGTCGAGATGGACGAGCTCGCCAGGCGCAGCGCGCTCGTACCGGATCACCTCGCGCGTGGAGCGGTGGAGCGAAGCGAGGCGATGCAGGCCGGCGCGGCGGAGGACCGCGTAGACGGTTGAGCGTGCGATGCCGAGTGCGTAGCTGATGCGGTGCGGTCCCCACGCCCGCTCTCGCCGCAGCGCGCAGATCGCCGCGACAGCGGATGGTGCCAGGACATGGGGGCTGCTTTCCGGCCGGCTTGAGCGATCGACCAGTCCCTCTGGTCCTTCGAGGAGGTAGCGCCGAATCCACTTGCAGACGGTCGCGCGCGACACCCCCATGACGTGCGCGATGACCGCCTGCGAATACCCCTGGCCCCGCAGGTGGATGATTTGGAGCCTGCCGTACCGGGTGAGCCGCGCGTTAGGATGAGACAAGAGAGTGCTCCTTTCGACTGAAGGCGTTTCAACACCCACAGCCGACTCGAGCACTCTCTTTGTGTCAACAACCTACGTGGG